>CALMWD010000472.1 GCA_937873105.1 uncultured Rhodanobacteraceae bacterium | reverse complement strand
CCAGCCTTCGCGCATGCGCGCTTCCAGCGTCGCCACGGTGTCGCGGATGTGGCGCGCGCTGAAATCGTCGGTCAGCAGCTCGAAGCTGTACCCCATGTGCAGGCGCCGGCCGGCGGTGTATTCGGCCATCGTCGCCAGCGAGTCCTCGGACGAGATCTCGCCGAGCGCGGCCGCGTCCGGGTACTGGTCGAGCAGGGCGCGGATGCGTTCGAGGAAGGCGAGGTTCTCGGGCTGCGTGTTGTTGTGGTGGTGGTACTGGAAGGCGTACGGATTGTCCGGCGAGAAGCCGCGGCCGACGCGCAGTTCCGGCGGCTTCGCGGGGTTGTCGCGCAGCAGCCGGTCGTGGAAGCAGAAGTTGATCGCGTCGAGGCGGAAGCCGTCGACGCCGCGGTCGAGCCAGAAGCGCAGGTTGTCGAGCGCCGCCTGCTGCACCTCCGGGTGGTGGAAGTTCAGGTCCGGCTGCGAGGCCAGGAAGTTGTGCAGGTAATACTGGCCGCGGCGCGGCTCCCATTGCCAGGCCACGCCGCCGAACAGCGACAGCCAGTTGTTCGGCGGCGAACCGTCCGGCTTCGCGTCGGCCCAGACGTACCAGTCGGCCTTCGCGTTCGTGCGGTTCTCGCGGCTTTCCTTGAACCAGGCGTGTGCGGCCGAGGTGTGGCTGAGCACCTGGTCGATCATCACCTTGAGCCCGAGTGCGTGCGCCTTTGCGACCACGGCGTCGAAATCGGCCAGCGTGCCGAACATCGGGTCGACGTCGCGGTAGTCGGCGATGTCGTAGCCGAAATCGGCCATCGGCGACTTGAAGAAGGGCGAGATCCAGAGCGCGTCGACGCCGAGACCGGCGATGTAGTCCAGGCGCGCGAGGATGCCCGGCAGGTCGCCGATGCCGTCGCCGTTGCTGTCCTGGAAGCTGCGCGGATAGACCTGATAGATCACCGCGCCGCGCCACCACGGCGCGCCGTCCTGCTTGCCCATCGCCTGCCCGCCCGCTGCCGTTCCGATCGTCCGCCGGCAGTCTCGCCCAGCCACGCCGTCGCGGCCATCGCCTGCAAACGTATTCATCGCCATGCGCCGCGCCGGGGCATTAGCTTGGCGGCCGATCCACGATCGGGCCTGGGAGGGAACCATGATCGCCGCATCGATGCAGGTCTTCGTGTTCCTGGCGCTGACCGCGCTGGTCGCCGTCGCCACCTGGCGGCAATGCCGTCGCGCCGAACACGCCGGCGACCGCGCCCGGGACTTCTTCCTGGCCGGCGGCGGCCTGGCCTGGCCCTATGTCGCCGGCTCGCTGCTGCTGACCAACATCAGCGCCGAGCAGATCGTCGGCATGAACGGCGCGCAGATGATGCTGGTGGCCTGGTGGGAATTCGGCGCCGCGGCCGGCCTGCTGATCCTCGCGCACGTGCTGATCCCGATGTACTACAAGTACGGCTGCACCACGACCACCGAACTGCTCGAGCGCCGCCTCAACGACGCCGGCGTGCGCGCCACCGTGTCGGTGCTGTTCCTGCTCGGCTACATGTTCATTCTGCTGCCGGTGGTGCTGTACACCGGCGCCGTGTTCATGAAGTCGATGTTCGCGCTGCAGGTGCCGATCCTGGTGATCGCCGCCGCCTTCGCGCTGGCCGGGCTGGCCTATGCCGCGTTCGGCGGGCTGCGCGCCATCGCCATCTCCGACACCTACAACGGCGTCGGCCTGGTGGTCATGGGCCTGCTCGTCACCGGCTTCGCGCTGGCCGCGGTCGACTTCGACCTGAGCGGCATCCCGGCGGAACGCTGGACCCTGATCGGCGCCGACGACAGCGACATTCCCTGGCACACGCTGCTGACCGGCATGGTCTTCATCCACCTGTTCTACTGGGGCACCAACCATGTCATCGCCCAGCGCGCGCTGGCCGCGAAGTCGGTGCGCGAGGCGCAGAAGGGCATCCACGCGGCGATCCTCATGAAGCTGGTGCTGCCGCTGGTCGTCGTGTTCCCGGGCGTGATCGCCTACAAGCTCTACGGCGACATCGGCGATCCGGCCTACGGCCGCCTGGTCGGCGACGTGTTGCCGCCGTGGCTGTCCGGCGCCTTCGCGGCGGTGATCTTCGGGGCGGTGCTGTCCAGCTTCAATTCCTGCCTGAACTCGGCGGCGGCGCTGTACA
>CALMWD010000471.1 GCA_937873105.1 uncultured Rhodanobacteraceae bacterium | reverse complement strand
AGCGTGTCCTCGATGCGCTCATCCATGAGTTCCGGATGCTCCCGGGCCAGGGCCAGCGCCGCTTCCAGATCGGGTCGGGCCTGCTCGTACAGACCGCGGCGATACGCCAGCCAGCCGCGATTGCGCAGGGTCCGGAAGCGGCCTTCCGGTTGCGTGGGTGCCCAATGTGCACGCAGCTCGGCGGCCGCCGCGAGGGCCGGCTCGGCGCCGTCGAAGTCGCTGGTGCCGAGCAGGGCGCTGCCCAGGTCTTCCTGCAGGACCGCGTGTTCGAGCGCCGCGGCGGTCGTCGTTGGCGCCGGCAGGCGGGCCAGGGCATCGCGCAGCAGGGTTGCGGCCCGCGCCGGTTCGCCGAGCTGCTGGTAGATGTTGGCGAGCGTGGCCAGCACCGAGGCGTCGACGCCGGCATCGGCGGCCGCCGCGGTCGCGAGTTGGGCCTCGGTCGCGGCGATGAAGTCGCGCGTGCCGATCGGCTTGCCGAGGGCGACCCCGGGCGCGACGCGATCGAAGATGCCCTGCAGCAGGGCCAGGGATTGGCGCGCGCCGTCGCGTTCGCGCGCTGCCGCCGCCTCGGCCGCGAGTGCGCGCTCGCGTTCCACCTGCAGGCGCCAGACGAAACCCATGCCCAGTAGGATCGCGACCACGGTCGCGGCGCTGCCGAGACGGTGCCGCGCCAGAAACTTGCGCAGCCGATAGGCGAGGGTGTCGGCGGCGGCGCTGACCGGCAGGCCGCGGCGATATCGCGACAGGTCGTCGCAGAACGCCGCCATCGTCGCGTAGCGGTCCGCGGGCCGTTCCGCGGTCGCCTTCGCGATCACGCCCGCGAGTTCGGCATCGACGCGCACGTCCGCCAGCGCCTCGCGCAGCAGGGCGCCGAGGCTGTAGATGTCGCTGGCGATGCTCACCGCACGGCCTGCCGCCTGTTCGGGGCTGGCATAACCGGGTGTGAACACGCGGGTGGAGCCCTGCAGGCCGGAATCGCCGGCATCGATGAGTTTGGCGACGCCGAAGTCGAGCAGCTTGATCTCGCCCTCCGCATTGACCATCACGTTCGACGGCTTGAGGTCGCGGTGGATGACCAGATGCTGGTGCGCGTGCTGCACGGCGGCGCCGATGCGTTCGATCAGGGCGATGCGTTCGTCGCGATCGGGGCGCTGCCGGCGCAGGTAGGCGTCCAGGGTCTCGCCGCGCACGTATTCGACGACGAGATAGGGCTGTCCGGCCGCGGTTTCGCCGCCGTCGATCAGGCGCGCGATGTCGGGATGGTCGAGCTGGGCCAGGATCTGTCGTTCCTGGCGCAGGCGGCGCATGCCGTCCTGCGACGGAAAGCCGCGGATCAGCTTGATCGCTGCCTGTTGCGTGAAACCGGCCTCGTCGCGTTCGGCCAGGAGCACCGTGCCCATGCCGCCGGCGCCGAGTTCGCGCAGCACGCGCCAGGCGCCGATGCGTTGCCCGCCGACCTCGCCCGGCGCCGCGCTGTCGAGGTCCGGCTGCAAGGCCTCGGCGATGTCGGCATCGGGTTCGGCGTCGGCGGCGAGCAGGGCGCGCAGGCGTGCAGCCAGGTTGGCGGGCAGGGCGTCGAGTCGCGCAGCGCGCGCGGCGGGGTCGAGCGCGACGAGCGTCTCGAACCACTCGGACAGCGACGGTTCGGGCTCAGCCGGATTCGCGCTCACGCAGGGCATCCTTGAGCCAGGCGCGGCCGAAACGCAGCGCGCGATCGATGGTGCTCGCCGACACGTCCATCAGGGCCGCGATCTCCTCGCGTTCCATGCCGGCGAAGTAGGTCAGCGAGATCGCTTCGGCGGCGCGCGCGTCGACGGCCGCGAGGGCATGCAGGGCCTCGTCGACCTGAAGGGTGTCGCCGCCGGGTGCGGCCACCCAGTCGGATTTCGAGTCGAGGTCGGTGTGCGGGCCGCCATCGCGCTTCTGGGCGCGCCGCCGTCGCGCCGAATCGACCAGGATCTGCCGCGTTGCCAGCGCGATCACGTTCATCAGGTGCCGGCGGCTCTGCCATTCCCCGGTCTGGCCGAGCACCCGCATCAAGGCTTCGTGCGCGAGTTCGGTCGGGGCCAGGGTGGCTTCGCGATGCGCGGCCAGCTGCTTGCGCGCGATCGCCCGCACCTCGTGGTAGACGAGGTTGACCATGGCGTCGCGCGCGGCCAGTTCGCCCTCGCGCCAGGCGGCGAGCAGTTCGGTGAAGGGCGGCGACGCGGTCATGGCCGTCACGATAACGCAGGCCGACGGCGATTTTCGTGATGCATTGGCCCGCTTTCCCGCCGCGCCGCGTATTCCGTACGGGACTCACGTTGGAGAGGTGGCGGTCATGACGAAGCAGGGTTGGATGGGCGCAATGCTGATGTTGGCGGCGACCGCCGCGGTCGCAGACAGCGGGTCGGCCTGGTTGCAGTACGGCCCCGACCGCGCCGGCGGCCTGCTCTTCAACATCACCCGCGACTACACGATCGACAACCGCGGCGCCGGTCTGGCCGTGGACGCGCAGGGTCGCCTGCTGGTGCTGGCCGATTGGCTGTCGAACGTCGCCAACCGCGATTGCGCCCTGACCCGGCACCTGCCGCTGGCACGTCATCTCGACATGGATTTCACCGGTCCCGACGGCCTGGAAGGCACCCGTCGCATCGCCGTCGACACCGGCGGTCCGGACGCCGATCGCTGTCGCGGCGTCGTGGCCGATGCCTGGTCGCGGCCGCTGGTGTACGGATCGAGCACGACCGACTTCATCGGCGGCAGCACCGGGTTCGTCCTGCGCCTGCGCGAAGACGGGAGCACCGACACCACGTTCGCGAGTTCCGGACGGTTCCTGCTGGGGAGCCAGCTGGGTTTCCTCGGCACACGCTCCGAATTGCGCCATGCCGCCGTCCTTCCGGACCGCCGCGTCCTCGCCTGCGGATGGGTCGAGCGCGGCGGGCAACGCGACATGCTGATCCTGCGCCTGGGCGCCGGCGGACAGTTCGACGCGAGCTTCGCCGGCAACGGGCGCATCGAGGTCGATTTCGAAGCTGCCGACGATGTCTGTGCGCGGCTGGTGCTGCTGCCCGACGGCGATGTGATGGCCGGTGGCACCGCCGTCGACGCCGGCGGCGTGCTCGGCTACGGCTTCGTGCGCCTGAACGCCGACGGCAGCCTCGACGAGGGCTTCAGCGGCGACGGTCTCCGGCACGTCACCCACGGTTCGGTGCTGGCGGCGACACCCGAGTTGAACGATCTCGCCTGGGACGCGACGCGGCAACGCCTGTACGCCGGCGCCACGCTGCAATTCGCGGCCGACCAGTCCTACAGCGCGCAACTGCTCGCCCTGACCGGCACCGGCGCGCTCGATACCGGCTTCGACGGCGACGGTCTCCGCATCTTCCGTTACTCGGCCATCACCGCCACGCCCGAGCGCAGCGGCGGCGGCTCGCGCCTGAAGCGGCTGCTGATGAACGCGCAAGGCGCGTTGTACGCCATCGGCACCCACGACAACAGCATGACCGATGCGCCGGCGAACGGTGCCAGCGATGTCGCCACGGCACGCTTCGAACCCGACGGCAGCCTGGTCGCCAGCGGGCCCGGCGCCTTCAACGGCGACGGCGTCGCCCTGTACAGCTTCTCGCGACTGCGCCACAGCAACGTCAGCGCCGCGGGCAGCCGCCAGGCCGACGACGTCGCCGTCGACGCGGTGATGCATCGCGACCGCCTGCTCCTGCTGCTGGACCGCGACCGCCACCCCAACGGGCCGAAGGTGCCGGTGATCGCGGCGATCAACGACGACCGCATCGGCGAGGACGATTTCGAGTCGGTCGGCCTGGAGCGCCCGCAACTGTCGATCCGCCCGGTCATCAGCGTGCCCCTCGGTTACGGGCGCTACTGCAGCGTGCGCACCCCGGGCAACGGCGGCTTCGGATTGCTCCCCGCCGGCAGCGATCCCTGCGCCACGCTGACCGCCGGCGCCCCCAATGCCGTGATCGAACGCGCGGGCCTGTTCTCGTTGACCGGCGCGAACTGGGTCATCGGCACGTGCAGCGGCGGCTTCATCACCTTGCGCGGCGGCGCCGGAACGGCCCCGTTCGACGCGGCGTTCGCGGATGCGGCCGGTCGCAGCAACTGCATCTTCACCGCGGCGCCGCAGAACCTGCCGATCTTCTCGCGCCCCTACACCGGTGCGCATCCCGTCGCGAACACGCAATCGTTCAACCACGATCCGTACGGGATTCCGATCGACGTGACCGACTTCGGCCAGCCGGGGTCGACGTATCTTGCCTGCGCCGTCGACTTCAAGGGCCGCCACCAGAGCGACGGCAATCCGGAGGTCGCCGGCGCCTGCTCGGCCAGCAACGGCATCGACGAGCCGGCCGTGGACATCCTGGTCGACCGCTCGCGGCTCGCGGTGGCCATGGCGCCAGGCGTGGTCGAGATGGCGGTACCGCGGCACGTTCCCAACTACACGCCTTCGGACATGGATCCCTACCAGCGCGAGGTCTTCGTGCGTCACTCGGTCGGCAGCGGCACCTACGCCGAGGAATTCACCGCCTTCTACGCGCACATGTTCGACACGCGGGTTCGGCGCGGGGATGTCGTGCAGACCGGCGACGTCATCGGGCGGGTCGGAACCACCGGGGCGTCGTCGGGCGACCACCTGCACTTGTCGGTGCATCGCCACCGCAATCTCAGCTGGCGGCGCAGCTTCGAGTTCAACTTCGACCAGTGGGACAGGGACGCGTCGGTGTCCTCGTTCGACCCCTGGGGCTGGCAGGCGCCCGCCGGCGTCGATCCCTGGGCCTGGCGCTTCCGCACACACGCCAGCGATCCTTCCCGCAACAACGCCGGCAGCTTCAGCACCCGTCTGTGGAAAAGCGGCGAAGCGCCGACGCTCGATTGAGCGACGGCATTCAGTCCGCGTCGCGTTCGCGCCGGCGCAGCCCGCTGCCGGCCAACGCCTCCGGCCACGGGAACAGGGCGCCCGGATCGCGCTTGCGGAGGACGCGCTTCGCGGGATCGTCGCTGGCCTCGACCTCGGCGGTGTCGAGGTCTTCGTGGCCGGCGATCTCGACGAGGTTCGGCAGGTCCGCACGCAACCGGGCGAGCAGGGCGCGCAGCGCGGCGATCTGTTCGGCGCCGTAGGGTTCGGTCATGGCCTGGTGACGCGAGTCGAGCCAGTGCGGGAAGCGTCCGCGGTTCACCAGCTCGATGCCGACCGATTGCGGGTTGTAGCCGCGAGTGTGGTGGGCCACGCGTGTGACCGGCACGAACTCGTGCACGCGGCCGTCGCGGTCGATGTAGAAATGCCCGGCATTGCCGGTGCCGGATTCGGCGTAGAGGATGCGTTCGCCGTATTCGCGCGCGGTGGCGAGATCCGGCAGCTCGGTGCAGTGGATCACGACGAGGGTGACGGCTTCGCGCGGCCGTTCGGCCAGCGCATCGACGTAGGGCAAGGGCCAGTCGTGGATCGCGAGGTCGGCCACGTCAGCGGGCGCGCGTCGGGCGGATGCCGCGCGAACGGCTGCGCGTGATCACGTAGACCGAGGCCGGCGGCACGTTCCAGACCGTGAAGCCGGTGCGGCGGGCACTCAGGTGCAGTTCGCGCATCACCTCGCGCTTCACCGGATTGGTCGGACCGTAGGTGAACTGGATGAAGCGCCCGTGCGGCGCCAGCACGCTGAACGCCGCTTCGAGGATGCCCTGCTGGAGTTCCCGGCTCATCGACAGCAGGCCGAGGCCGCTGACCACGGCGTCGACTTCGCCCGGTTCGGCGAACGCCTCGCGCTCGACTACGCGCGCCGTCGACAAGGCATCGGCGCAGACGATGCGGGCGCCGGGGAAACGCTGCTGCAGGTGCAGGTGCAGGGATTCGTTGAGTTCGAACACGAGCAGGTGCTCGGGGGCGATGCCGCGCGCGAGCAAGGCTTCGGTGAAGACGCCGGTGCCGCCGCCGAGTTCGATGACCTTGCGGGCGCCGTCCGGCAACTGGCTGAGCATCTCCGCCTCGAGCTCCTTGCTGCTCGGCGAGACGGCGGCCGTGGTCAGCGGCGCCTTCAGCCATTGCCGGAAGAAGGTCCAGGCGATGGCCGCATCCTCGCGGCGTTGGCGCAGCACGCGCCCGATCTTGGTTCCGCCCAGCGCCATGCATGAAATCCGTGTGAACTCGCCCGGATGATAAGCGGCCGCGGGTTCGCTGCAAACCGGAAAACGGAACGCCCGGCCGGAGCCGGGCGTTCGCGGGACGAAAAGGCGAGTCGACTTACCAGCGGCGACCGTAGTAGATGCTGGTGTCGTAGGCCATCTCTTCGATGCGGTCGTAGTAGGCCGCGCTGCCGTAGTCGGAGCGTTCGTAGCGGCCGTCGCGGTAACCGTCCGAATAGCCGTTGCGGTAGCCCTGGCCATAACCCCCGGTCGGGCGGTGATGCACGTGGTAGACCCGATGCGACGCACACCACGGGTCGCGGCGGTTGTAGCTGCGCTGCGCGT
>CALMWD010000470.1 GCA_937873105.1 uncultured Rhodanobacteraceae bacterium | reverse complement strand
CAGAACGCACGCGTCAGCAGGGCGATGGGCGCGTCCGAGCCGCGACCCACGAACAGCCGCGACGGATCGACGCCGTACACTTCGCCCAGCGCCGCGAGCAGCTGTGGCGGTTGCGGTTCTGGATAACGATTGATTCGGCCGAGCGCGATCGGGTTCCAGGGCGATTCGTTCGCGTTCAGCCAGATGTCGCCGGCGCCGGCTTCCATGCGCGCCGACGAATACGGCGCCATCGCCAGCAGTTCGGGTCGAGCCAGTCCCAATATGCTCATGCCGCACGCTCCAGTCGCAGGCGCACCGCCTGGCCATGGGCGTCGAGCCCTTCGATCTCGGACAGGCGCACGGCGCAGGGCCCGATCGCGCGCAGGCCGGCCGCCGACACTTCCTGCACCGTGATGAAGTTCATGAAGCTGGTCAGGGACACGCCGCTCCAGGCGCGTGCCGCGCCGTTCGTCGGCAACACGTGATTCGTTCCGGAGCAATAGTCGCCCAGCGACTCGGCGGCATAGGGACCGAGGAAGACCGAACCGGCGGCGCGGATGCCGGGCAAGAGCGCGCGCGGTTCGGCGGTGTTCACGATCAGGTGTTCTGGCGCGTAGGCGTTGGCGACGACGAGCGCATCGGCGAGTGCATCGACGCGGATCGCCAGGCTGTTCTGCAAGGCCCGTCGAGCGGTGTCGGCGCGCTTCAGGCGATTCAGTTGCGCTTCGAGTTCGGCGGCGACGGCATCGACCAGGGCCGCGTCGGTCGTCACCAGAACGACCTGCGAATCCGGCCCATGCTCGGCCTGCGACAGCAGGTCCGAGGCCACGAAGGCCGGATCGGCCGCGGCATCCGCAATCACCATCACTTCCGAGGGGCCCGCCGGCATGTCGATGGCCACGCCCTCGGCGGCCAACTGCAGCTTGGCTTCGGTCACGTAGGCATTGCCCGGCCCGAACAGCTTGTCGCAACGCGGCACCGAGGCCGTGCCCAGCGCCATCGCGGCGATCGCCTGGGCGCCGCCCAGCTTGAAGACCTCGGTGATGCCGCAACGACTGGCGGCATACAGTACGTGCGGTTCGACCTGCCCTTCCGCATTCGGCGGCGAACACAGGATGACGCGTTCGCAACCCGCCAATTGTGCCGGCACCCCGAGCATCAGCGCCGACGAGGGCAAGGGCGCGGAACCGGCCGGCACGTACAGGCCGACCGCACGGATCGGGCGACTGACGCGTTCGCAGAGCACGCCGGGCGCGGTCTCTATCCGCAAGGGCTGCGGTTGTTGTGCGGCGTGGAAGGCTCGGATCCTCGCATGGGCTTCGTCGATGGCGGCGCGTGCGGTCGCATCGATGGCAGTCTCCGCCGCGACGAACTCGGCCTCGGACACGCGCAGATCGCCCAGTTCGACCCCGTCGAACTTGCGCGTCAACGCACGCAGGGTCGAGTCGCCATCGGCGCGGACCTGTTCGATCACGCGGGCCACCGAGCGCCGCAGTTCGTCGCCGCGCAAGCTCGGCGAACGGCACAGGGCGGCGTCGCGCCCGTCCTGGTCGAGCGCGCTCCATTCAATGCGCTTCATGCCAGCATCCTCTCGACCGGCAGCACCAGCATCTGGCGTGCGCCGGCGCGGCTCATGGCCTCCAGTTCGGGCCAGCCCACCGGTCGCGGCACGATGGCCTGGACCGCCACGTCGATGCCTTCGCCGTCGATCTGGGTCAGGGTCGGCAACGAACCCAGCGGCAAGGCGTCGCGCACGGCCGGCCAGTCGGCGCGCGTCGTGCGCAGCATCAGCATGCGCGTTTCGCGCACCGCGAGCACGCCGTCGAGGCGGCGCATCAGCATGGCCAGGATGTCGTCGCGCTCGTCGCCGAAGGCGGTCGTCGATCCCGCCAGCACGGCTTCGCTCTTCAGGATGATCTCGGCCTCCTTGAGCTGATTCGCCACCAGGGTGGCGCCGGACGAGACGAGGTCGCAGATCAGGTCGGCGGTGCCGAGGCGCGGCGCGATCTCGACCGAACCCGACAAGGTCACGACCCCGGCGTCGACGCCGCGATCCGAGAGGAACTTCGCCAACAAGCGCGGATAACTGGTCGCGATGCGGCGTCCGGCGAGTTGCTGCGCGTCGGTGTAGTCCTCTTCCTGGGGCACCGCGATCGACAGACGGCATCCGCCGAAGCCGAGCGCACGAATCTCGCGCAGCACGCTCGCGCCCTTGGTCGCGAGCTGGTCGAGACGCGCTTCCTCAAGCACGTTGCGGCCGAGGAAGCCGAGGTCGCAGACGCCATCGTCGATCAGCCCCGGGATGTCGTCGTCGCGGACCAGCAGCAGGTCGACGGGCTGGTTCTCGCCGAAGCAGAACAGCTTGTCGCGGCTTTGCCGGAAGCTCAGGCCGCACTGGGCGAGCAGGCTTTGCGACGGCTCGGACAATCGTCCGGATTTCTGGACCGCGATACGCAGTCGGTCTCGGGTTTTCATCGTGTCTTCCGGGTCTTGGATGGGGTGGCGGCAGGCTTGAGCCAGCCGAGCCGTTCGGCGGCGAGGCGATAGCCGCCCTCGCCCATCTGCAGGCAGCGGGCGACGCGCCCGATGGTGGTGACGCTGACGGCGGTGTGGTCGTGGATCTCGCGGTACGGGACATCGCGCGCCAGGAAGGGCACGACGCGCCAACGGTCGCGCAAGGCCTCGAGTTCGGCGGGCGTGCACAGGTCGGGGAAGAAGGCCTGCAGCTCGGCCTCGTTGCGCAAGGTCAGCA
>CALMWD010000469.1 GCA_937873105.1 uncultured Rhodanobacteraceae bacterium | reverse complement strand
TCGGCAGCCTCTGCATCATGGTCGAGGGGCGCTGCCAGCTGTCTTCCTATGTCACCGGCGCCTCGCCCAACCGTCACGGCGTGTGCTCCCCCGCGCGCTTCGTGCGTTGGGACGAGGCGCCGGATGGCACCCGCACGGTGCGCCTGAACGGCGTGCTGATCGACCGCTTCCAGGCACACGAACCCGCCGGTTATCCGACCGTGTGCAAGGGCCGATTCGACGTCGGCGGCGACATCTTCCACGCCCTCGAAGAGCCGACCAGCCTCAACACCATCGAATTGATCCCGCGCCTCGCCCAGGCCGGCGTGACGGCATTGAAGATCGAAGGCCGGCAGCGCGGCGTCGCCTACGTCGGCGCGGTGGCGCGCACCTGGCGCCAGGCGCTCGACCGCCATCGTGCCGACCCCGAACGCTGGCAGGTCGACGCAGACTGGCAGTCGACGCTGTCGGCGCATGCCGAAGGCCACCAGACCACGCTCGGCCCCTACCACCGCGCCTGGCACTGACATGCAACTCAGCCTCGGACCGCTGCAATATTTCTGGCCACGCGAACGCACGCTCGCGTTCTATCGCGAAGCCGCAACCTGGCCGCTGGATCGCATCCATCTCGGCGAAACCGTGTGCAGCAAGCGCCGCGAACTCGGCACCCGCGACTGGATCGCGCTCGCCGACGCGCTCGCCGCCAGCGGCAAGCAGATCGTGCTGTCGACGCTCGCCCTGATCGAGGCCGAATCGGAACTGGGCGCGCTGCGCCGCATCGTCGACAACGGCCGCTTCCTGATCGAAGCCAACGACCTCAGCGCCGTGCAGCATTGTCGCCAGCGCGGCCTGCCCTTCGTCGCCGGGCCCACGCTGAACATCTACAGCGCCCAGGCGCTGACGCTGCTGATCGAAGACGGGCTGCGGCGCTGGGTGCCGGGCGTCGAGCAGGGCCACGACCTGATCGCCGAGCTGCGCGCCGCGATGGCCGGGCTCGACCGGGCGATGCCGGAACTGGAAGTGATCGCCTGGGGCCGACTGCCGCTGGCGTATTCGGCGCGTTGCTTCACCGCCCGCGCCCTCGACCTCGCCAAGGACGATTGCGGCTTCCGCTGCATCGAACATCCCGACGGGCTGCCCTTGGCAACACGCGAAGGCGAGCGCTTCCTGCGCATCAACGGCATCCAGGTCCAGGGCGAGGAGATCACCGACCTGGCGCCCGAGATCGGCGAACTGCGCGCGCTCGGCGTCGATGCCTTGCGCCTGTATCCGCAACACGAAGGCATGGCCGAGGTGGTGGCGCGCTTCCGGGCCGCACTCGATGCCGATGCGCCGTTGACGCGAATCGGCGCCGACAACGGCTACTGGCGCGCGGCGCCCGGCAAGGCCGGACTGCCTTCGCAACCGGCCTGATCAGGCGCGCGCGAACACCAGGGTCGCGTTGGTGCCGCCGAAGCCGAAACTGTTCGACATCACCGTGTTCAGGCGCGCATCGACGCGCTCGCGCAGGATCGGGTAGCCGGCGGCGCGCTCATCGAGCGTGTCGATGTTCGCCGACGCGGCCATGAAGCCGTCGCGCATCATCAGCAGGCAGTAGATCGCCTCGTGCACGCTGGCCGCGCCGAGCGAATGCCCGGACAAGGCCTTGGTCGAGGAGATCGGCGGCAACGCGTCGCCGAACACCTTGCGCACCGCGTCCAGTTCGACGACGTCGCCGAGCGGGGTCGAGGTGCCGTGCGTGTTCAGGTAGTCGATCGGTGCACGCACGTCGGCCAGCGCCATCTGCATGCAGCGCACCGCACCCTCGCCGCTCGGCGCGACCATGTCGACGCCGTCCGAGGTGACGCCATACCCGACCAGCTCGGCATGGATGCGCGCGCCACGGGCGAGGGCGTGGTCCCAATCTTCGAGCACGAGCATGCCGCCGCCGCCGGCAATGACGAAGCCGTCGCGATCGGCGTCGTAGGGTCGCGACGCACGCGTCGCATCGTCGTTGCGTTTCGTCGACAGCGCGCCCATCGCGTCGAACTGGCAGCTCAGGCCCCAGTGCAGTTCTTCGCCGCCGCCGGCGAACATGAGGTCCTGGCGGCCGGCGCGGATCAGGTCGGCGGCGGCGCCGATGCAATGCGCCGAGGTCGCGCAGGCGGCGGCGATCGAATAACTCACGCCCTGGATCGCGTATGCGGTGGCGAGCGTGGCCGACACCGTCGAACACATCGTGCGCGGCACCATGTACGGACCGACGCGGCGCACGCCTTTCTGGCGCATCAGATCACCGGCTTCGATCTGCCATTCCGCCGAGCCGCCGCCGGAACCGGCGATGACGCCGACGCGCGGGCTGCCGACCTGCTCGGCGGTCAATCCGGCGTCGGCGATGGCGTCGCGCATCGCGACATGCGCGTACGCGGCGGCGTCGCCCATGAAGCGCTTCTGCTTGCGGTCGATGGCGGCATCGAGGTCGATGTCGCAGACGCCGGCGACCTGGCTGCGGAAACCGCGTTCGGCGTATTCGGGCAGATGGCGGACGCCGCTGCGGCCTTCGCGCAAGGACATCGAGACGTCATCCAGCGTGTTGCCCAGGCACGAGACGATGCCCATGCCGGTGATTGCGACGCGCCGCATCAGAAACCGTCGGTCGAGGTGAACAGGCCGACGCGCAGGTCGTTGGCGACGTAGATCTCGCGGCCGTCGACGAGCATGCGGCCGTCGGCGATGACCATCGCCAGTTTCTGCTGCATCACCCGGCGCACGTCGATCTCGTAGGTCACGAGCTTGGCGTCCGGCAACACCTGGCCGGTGAACTTGACGTTGCCCACGCCGAGCGCGCGCCCGCGACCCGGCAGGCCCTGCCAGGACAGGTAGAAGCCGGTGAGCTGCCACAAGGCATCGAGGCCGAGGCAACCCGGCATCACCGGGTCGTCCTTGAAGTGGCAGTTGAAGAACCAGAGGTCCGGCTTGACGTCGAGCGCCGCACGCACGATGCCCTTGCCGTAGCGACCCGCGCTCTGCGCGATCTCGGTGATGCGGTCGAACATCAGCATCGGCGGCGCCGGCAACTTGGCATTGCCCGGGCCAAAGAACTCACCGCGCGCACACGCGATCAACTGCTCGAACGAGAGCGAAGAAGGAAGCTTCATCGGAAGACCTGCGACCAGAAGAAAGACGATTCTGCCCGCTAGTAAACGCGGCTTCGGTGACACGCGTCAAACGCTTTCGCCATACGCAGGCGTAGCGTGCGGGGGCGTATGGACTCGCACGAACGATCGTTCGGTGAGCCGTCGCAGAAGCTCGAATTCGTAGGCTGGGTTGAGCGCAGCGAAACCCGGCTTGTGCCCCGCAACGCTGGGTTTCGCTGCGCTCAACCCAGCCTACATCAGTTGCTTGAAGCCTCAGACCGCCCGCAACTGCTCGTCGAGCGTGCGCGTCCTGTCAGTGACTTCGTTGCCGGTGTGGCGCGTCGACTTCTTCTCGATCAGGAGGATGTGGCATTCCTCCTTGGCCACCGGATTGTGGCGCACGCCCTTGGGCACCACGAAGACGTCGCCGGCGTTCAGCACGACGCTGCGATCTTCCATCTCGATGCGCAGGCGACCGTGCAGGACGTGGAACAGCTCGTCCTCATCGTCGTGGCTGTGCCCGCACCGCGTCCCCTGCCCCTTGGCGCCCTTGACGTAGGCGTCGTCGAGGTCGGCGACGCCGCGCGGCGAC
>CALMWD010000468.1 GCA_937873105.1 uncultured Rhodanobacteraceae bacterium | reverse complement strand
GCGACTGGGTGTGGAACCAGCGAGGCAACTACGAGATGCGCGGCCTGCCGATCCACCTCGTGCAGGAGACCGCGCGCAATCTCGCCCGCCGGGGTCAGGCGCCGCTGGCGACCGAGGTCGATGACGCGCTGAGCCTGCTCGGCGCGGGCCAGCCCAGCCCCTTCCTCAAGACGGGCGCGATGCGCCCCGGGCGTGGCGGGCGCAACGTGCACATGATCGTGCTCGAGTCCTTCTGGGATCCGATGGCGCTGAAGGCCGCCGGGCTGTCGGCCGATCCGCTCGATCCGGCCTTCCGCAAGCTGTGGAAGGCGGCGGGTAACGCACGCACGCTGTCACCGGTGTTCGGCGGCTACACCGCCAATGCCGAGTTCGAGGCCTTGTGCGGCTTCCCGGTGAAGTCCGACGCCGTGTTCTTCGAGGGCCGGCTGCGCCGCGACGTGCCCTGCCTGCCGCGGCATCTCGGCGAGGCGGGCTACCGCAGCTTCGCCTCGCACCCCAACGCCGCGCCGTTCTGGAACCGCATCAACGCCTATCGTCGCGTGGGCTTCGAGCACTACTGGTCCGATCGCGACTTCGTGCTCGACGACATGAACGGCGAATTCCTCAGCGACGCCTCGCTGTTCCGCCAGGTGCTCGACCGGGTCGGCCCCGAACTCGGCGGCGCGCAGCCGGTGTTCAACTACGTGCTGACCTATTTCGGCCACCTCGACTACCCGCTCAATTCGGCGCGGCCGGCGGTGATCAAGACCGACAGCGACAACGCCCTGGTGCAGGCCTACGCCAACACGGTGCATTACAAGTCGCGCGAGCTGATGGCCTTCCTCGAGGAGCTGCGCAAGCGCGATCCGGACGCGGTCATCGTGCTGTTCGGCGACCACCTGCCCTCGCTCGGCTGGAATCATGGCGGCTACGTTGAGTCCGGTCTGCTCGCTGCGGATCGCAGCCAGTTCGACGACGAGATGTTCCGCACTCTGGTCGCGACGCCGTTGGTCGTGATCGACGGTCGGCGCGGCCCGGTGAAGACCGGCGATTTGCCGATCTATGCGTTGCCCGCGCTGATCCTCGACCTGCTCGGCGACGAGCGCGACAGCATGTTGCGCTTCGCCGCGCGCGCCGACGACGCGCTGCGCGTGCGCCCCCTGCCGGGCGTGCATTTCACCCTGGACGACCGCAGCCTGACCATCTGCCGCGGTGGCGAGCCGCTGCCCGGCTGCGAGGCCTCGACGGCCTGGGTCGAAGCGGTCGCGCTGCTCAAGCGCGACCTTTTCAGCGGCGCCCAGCATGCCCTCGGCGCGCCCGAACGCCTGCGCGGCCTGCAGACCGTGGAGCTGGAAGTGCACGAGATCGAAGCCAGCGCGGTCACCGAAGAGATCCTGCCCGGCAACGACAACGACGTCTGATTGGTGCGTCGTGGGAGCGGGCTTGCTCGCGAAGGGCCATCGCCTTGGCGGACAAGTCCGCTACCGCGGGTCTCCGTTTAGTGCTTCTGCACG
>CALMWD010000467.1 GCA_937873105.1 uncultured Rhodanobacteraceae bacterium | reverse complement strand
TACTTCATGCGCAGGTCCCACCAGGCCTGGTTGTAGTTCTCGGGCGTGATGCGCCCCGAGAACACGCCCCAGCGCCACTGGTCGATCATCTTGCCGAAAGGCAGGAAGGCGACCTTGTCCAGCGCCAGCTTCATCTGCTCGTTGATCAGCGCTTCCTTGCTCACCGTCGGCGTGCCGACCAGGCCGATCGAGTTCAGGTACTTCGGCGTCAGCGACAGCACCACGGTGTCGCCGATGGCTTCGTGGAAGCCGTCGTGCGCGCCGCTCTGGAACAGCGGCGGCAGGTGGTTGTAGGCCATGTAGTAATAGACGTGGCCGAGCTCATGGTAGATCGTGGTCAGCTCGTCTTCGGTCGGCGCGATGCACATCTTGATGCGCACGTCGCCGGCATAGTTCATGTCCCAGGCGCTGGCATGGCAGACGACGTCGCGGTCGCGCGGCTGGATCAGCTGCGAATTGGTCCAGAACGAGGCCGGCAGCTTGGGCATGCCGAGCGAGGCGTAGAAGTCCTCGGCCAGCGCGGTCATCTGCTTGGCGCTGGCCAGGTCGGCCTCGCGGCCGAGCGCGACCTGCTTGGCGGCATCGGCGTTGCCGGCGGCCTTCATCAGCGCGTCGAACGCCTGGTTGCGGCGCGCTTCCAGTCCGGCGTTGACGTTCAGGCTCGACACGCCCGGATAGGGTTCGACCAGGTCCCAGATGTTGCCCCACTGCTGCGCCCACATGTTGCCGGTCAGGTGCGCCGGGATCATGCCGGCGACCTGGCCCTTGTCGCCGTACTTCTCGGTCAGTTCCGACTTCACGTAGCAGTGCAGCTGCTCGTACAGCGGCTTGACCTGGTCCCACAGGCGATCGGTTTCCTGCTCGAAGGCGGCCGGGTCCATGTCGTAGCCGGAACGCCACATCTCGCCGACGTCGGCATAGCAGAGTTCCTTGGCGCCTTCGTTGATCAGTTAGGCGAAGCGCTGGTAGTCGCCGCGCATCGGCTTGGAGATCTTGTGCCAGCCGTTCCAGGCGTCGAGCTGGGCGTCGTAGTCGCGGTTCTTCGCGAGCACGTCGGAGAGCACGATCAGGTCGCGGCACTGGCCGTCCTTCTCTCCGTCGCGGCAATACTTGCCGGCGCCGTACATGCCTTCCATCTTGGTCGCGATCGCGGTCAGTTCGGCCAGCTTGGCCGGATCCTTCGGCGCCGGCATCGCCGTCGAGAGCTTGAGCAGGTCGAGCGCGCGGCGCGTTTCCGGCTTCAGTTCGACGCCGTTGAACTGGGCCGCGCGGTCGACGTTGGCCTTGAGGTCGCCGAGGAACTTCTCGTTGGCCTTGGCCGCCAGCAGCTGGCTGTCGTTGTTGATGTAGGTGACCGACAGCCACTGTGCGGCGGTCAGCGCCGGGTAGTCGGCCTTGATCTGGGCATTGACGTCGGCGACGAAGCGATCGGCCGATGCGGCATCCGGCTTGGCGGTGTCCGCGGTCGGCTGGGCGGGCTGGTTCTGGCAGGCGGCGAGGCCGAGCGCGACGGCGCCGGCAAGCAGGGTACGAGTCAGGGTCACGGAACACTCCGGTGGGGCGTCGACGGGCGACGGTGAACGGAAAAGCGGGCGCGCAGGCTAGTGGTCGTGGCCGCCCGCGGCAAGGGCCGGCGCAGCATCCGCATCACCCGGCAGAAGCGCGCGATCCTGCAGCCAGGCACGGGCGTCCTCGGCGTCGTGTTCGAACCAGGCGCGGGTCGAACCCAGCCGAAAGGTGTAGCCCCAGGCGTCCATGTCCTGCATGACGCGGTCGCGACCGACGCCGGGGATCGCGTCGCCGAGCAGGATCTGCAGGTAACAGGTGGCGTCTTCCTCGCGCTGGCAGTCGCTGGCGTCGGTGTGGATCGACGCGCGCTTGTCCGGCGGGGCGCAGACCACGTGGCAGGCCTCGTGCAGCAGCGAATGCACCGGAGTGTCGGCGCGCGCGTAGACGGTGGTGCCGATGATGCCGGCCTCGGGTTCGCCCCAGTAGCTGCCGGGAATGGGCTCGCCGTCGGCGATCCACCGCAGGTCGAGGCCGAGCCCGTCGAGCAGCCGTTCCAGGTCCGCGCGCGCCAGTGCGCCGAGCGTCAGGACGGCATCGGCCATCGCGGGCTCAACCGTGCTTGATGGCCAGCGTCGGGGCCGGCGAGCGTTCGCGTTCGGCCAGCCAGGGCAGGGCCGGCAGGCGGCCATGCGCCAGGTAGGTATCGCGTACCCACGGATAACTGCACAGGTCCTTGGCGAGCAGGCTCACGCGGCCATAGTCCGGCAACGATTGCTGGCCGACTTCGCGGAAACCGTAGGTGCCGTGGAACAGCACCGAGGCGTCGTCGCGCGGTTCCAGCAGCACTTCGCAGCACAGGCGCGGGCTGCGCACCTCGGCGAAGCTCTGCACATCGGCGTAGAAGATGCGGCCGAGGCCATGGCGCCGATAGGCGCCGGCCACGACGATGCGGTCGATGTAGACGAAATCGTCGAACTGCTGCTGGAACCAGCGGAAGTTCGGGCTCTGGTATTCGGCGTCCGGTGTCAGCGCGATCAGGAAGCCCGCGAGGTGGCCGTCGACTTCGGCGACCCGGAAGTATCGCGCCTCGGCCAGGAACAGGCGCGCGCGTTCCGCGTCCATCGGCAGGATCGTCGGCCCGGCGCTGTTGTTCAGGGCGAGAACGTGTTCGAGTTCGTGGTCGCGAACATTGCGCAGGCGTAGCGTCATGAGGTCGGCGCGGGCGGGGAGCGGGCGCGGATTATGGCAGAGCCGACCGCCCTGGCCAGTTGCCGATCCATGACTTTCGTGGCGTGCATCGGCACTGGACGGGCGCCTATGATGGCGCTATGGCCCTGACCCGCATCGACCACGTGAACTGGCTCCGCTACGCGGGGCTGTTCACCTATTGCTGCGTCGGCGTGCCTTTGCTGCGCGAAACCTGGATCCTCGCCGCCGACGTCGACTTGTGGGCCTGGCTTCTGCGCGGCGTGGTGCCCGACGGCATCGGTGCCGAGGAACCGCGCAATCTGGCGGGCTGGTGGCTGGCCTATGTCG
>CALMWD010000466.1 GCA_937873105.1 uncultured Rhodanobacteraceae bacterium | reverse complement strand
TCGCGAGCGAGTCGAGCAGGGACAGCTTGGCGCGTTCCTCGACCGGGCCGCGCAGCATCACGTCGATGATCTCGTCGCCTTCGCGGTACTGGGTGATGCGCGAACCCGAGATCGAGCTCTGGATGAATTGCGACAGGCCCTGCGAGTTCACGCCCATCTGGCGCGCGCGGTCCTGGTCGATGTTGAGGCGGATGACCTTGCTCGGTTCCTCCCAGTCGAGGTGCACGTTCGACAGGTCCGGGTTGGCGCGCATCACGCCGGCAACCTCGCGGGCGATGCGGCGCACGGTCGGGATGTCCTCGCCCATGACGCGGAACTGCACCGGGAAACCGACCGGCGGGCCGTTCTCCAGGCGGGTGACGCGACCGCGCAGTTCGGTGAACTCGTTCGCGAACAGGTCGATCAGCTTCCCGCGCAGGGCCTCGCGCGCCTCGATCGATTCGGTCAGCACCACGAACTGCGCGAAGCTGGCCTGCGGCAATTGCTGGTCGAGCGGCAGGTAGAAGCGCGGCGAACCGGTGCCGACGTAGGCGACGTAGTTCTCGACGCCCTTCTGCTGTTCGAGGAAGCGCTCGAGCTTGGCCACGGCCTTGTCGGTGGCGTGCAGCGAGCTGCCTTCGGGGAGTTTCATGTCGACCATCAGCTCGAGGCGCGTCGAGGCCGGGAAGAACTGCTGCTGCACGAAGCGGAACAGGCCGAGCGAGGCGACGAAGGCGAACACGGTCGCGGCGATCACGGTCTTGCGGTTCTCCAGGCACCATTCCAGCAGTTCGCGGAAGCGGCGATAGAACGTCGTGTCGTACAGGTCGTGGCCGGCATGGGCGGCCTTGAGCTTGTCGCCGTCGGGCAGCAGCCGATAGCCGAGATAGGGAATGAACACGACGGCGGCGATCCAGGACAGGATCAGCGCGATCGTCACGACCTGGAAGATCGAACGCGTGTATTCGCCGGTGCCGGACTGCGCGGTCGCGATCGGCAGGAAGCCGGCGGCGGTCACCAGGGTGCCGGTCAGCATCGGGAAGGCGGTGCTGGAATAGGCGAAGGCGGCGGCGCGGATGCGGTCGTAGCCCTGTTCGAGCTTCACCGCCATCATCTCCACGGCGATGATGGCGTCGTCGACGAGCAGGCCGAGCGCCAGCACCAGCGCGCCGAGCGAGATCTTGTGCAGGCCGATGTCGAAGAACTTCATGGTCGCGAAGGTCATCGCCAGCACCATCGGAATCGACAGCGCGACCACCAGGCCGGTGCGATAACCGAGCGAGAAGAAGCTGACCGCGAGCACGATGATCACCGCCTCCGCGAGCGTGCGCACGAACTCGGCGATGGAGTTGCGCACCGCCCGCGGCTGGTCGGCGACGCGGGCGAACTCGAGGCCGATCGGCAGGTCCTTCTCGATCGCCGCGGTCGCGTCGTCGAGCGCGCGCCCGAGGCGGACGATGTCGCCGCCGCTCTTCATCGCGACCGCGAGGCCGATCGCCTCCTTGCCCTGGAAGCGCATGCGCGCCGCCGGCGGATCGACGAAGCCGCGCCGCACCTCGGCGACGTCGCCGAGGCGGAACAGGCGGCCGTTGCCGCGGATGGTGATGTTGCGGATCGCCTCGACCGAATCGAAGGCGCCGGAAGCGCGCACGAAGATGCGGTCGTTCTCGGTCTCGAAGCTGCCGCCCGGCGTCACCGCGTTCTGCTGTTCGAGCTGCTGCACGACGGCGCCGAAGTCGAGGCCGAAGGTGGCGATCTTGGCGTTCGAGATCTCGACGTAGATGCGCTCGTCCTGCAGACCGATCAGCTCGACCTTGGCCACGTCCGGCACGCGCAGCAGCTGCAGCTGCACGCGCTCGGCGTAGGACTTCATCAGCGCATAGGCGAAGCCGTCGCCGACCAGGGCGTAGATGTTGCCGAAGGTGTCGCCGAATTCGTCGTTGACGAAGGGGCCCATCGCGCCCTGCGGCAGCGTGTGGCGGATGTCGTTGATCTTCTTGCGCACCTGGTAGAACAGCTCGGGCATGTCCTTCGAGGGCAGCGAATCCTTGGCGACCACGAACACGTTCGATTCGCCCGGGCGCGAATAGCTGCGGATGAACTCGAGTTGCGGCAGCTCCTGGAGCTTCTCCTCGATCCGCTCGGTCACCTGGCGCGCGGTCTCCTCGGCGGTCGCGCCCGGCCACATCGTGCGCACGACCATCGCCTTGAAGGTGAAGGGCGGATCCTCGCTCTGGCCCAGGCGCAGGTACGACCAGGCGCCGGCGATCGCCAGCACCATCGCGAAGTAGAGCACCAGCGAGCGGTTGCGCAGCGCCCACTCGGAGAGGTTGAAGCCGCTCACGGCGCCACCGGGCGGTTGTCGCGGTCGATCGGCTTGATCGCCTGTCCGGGCTGCAGCTTGTGCACGCCGTTGGCGACGATCCAGTCGTTCGCGGCGAGGCCGGTGGTGATCGTGGCGCCGTCCTCGCGGTAGATGCCGAGCGTCACTTCGCGCAGCGCGACCTGCTTCGTCTTCGCGTCGACCACCCAGACCGCCGGCTTGCCGTCCTTCTCATGGATCGAAGACAGCGGCACCAGCACCGAGGAAGCGCGCGCGGCGTCGGTCAGGAATACGCGTGCGGTGCGCCCGAGCTGCACGTCGGCGTCCGGCGCGTCGAAGGCGACGCGTACCGCATTCGTGCGCGTGGCCGGATCGGCCTGCGGCGAGACCTCGCGGATGCGTGCCGGGTAGCGCTTGCCGCTCGCGGCCCACATCTCGGCGATGACGACGCGCCCCGGCTTGAATTCGCCGACGCGCGATTCCGGGACGTCGATCGCCACTTCGAGCTCGCCTTCGTGCGCGAGCGCGGCGACCGGTTGTCCGGCGGCGACCACCTGGCCGACCTCGGCGAGGATCTGGGTGATCACGCCGTCGGCATCGGCCAGCAGCTGCGTGTAGCCGGTCTGGTTGCGCGAGACCTCGAGCTGCGCGCGCGCCTGTTCCAGCGCCGCGGCCGCGGCTTTCTGCTGATTCGCGCGCGCATCGAACAAGGCCTGGCTGATGTAGTTCTTTTCGAGCAGCTGGCGATGCCGCTCCAGTTCGGCGTCGGCGAGGGCCAGGTTGGCTTCCGCGGAGGCCGCCGCGGCCTCGGCGGCATTGACCTGCAGGTTCAGGTCTTCGGGCGCCAAGGTCGCCAGCACCTGACCCTTGCGCACGCGCGCGCCGACGTCGACGAGCCGGCGGTCGATCTTGCCCGGCACGCGGAAGGCGAGCGTGCTCTGCACGCGCGCGCGCACGTCGCCGGCATAGGTTTCGATCGCCAGCGCCTCCAGCGGGACCGGTTGCACGACGATGGCGGGCTTGGCCGGTTCGACCGGCTTGCCGTCGCCGCCGCAGCCCACGGCCGCGACGACGAACAGGGGAACGAGGGCTGCAACAGACAGTCGCGCGAGACGGGACATGGGAATTTCCGCTGGACGGGATAGTGAACCGGGCGGTAAAGTATCGTTAGTAAACCGAACTGTCCAGTATTGTTATGCCCAGGCCCGAAAAAAAATCCCAGCCGCCCGGCCGCCCCAAGGATCTGGGCAAGCGCGAGGCCATCCTCGACGCGGCCAAGCGACTGTTCTCGTCGCACGGCTTCGACGGCACCAGCATGGACGCGATCGCGAAGGCGGCCGAGGTGTCCAAGCTCACCGTCTACAGCCACTTCGGCGACAAGGACGCGCTGTTCAAGGCCGCGGTCGAGTCGAAATGCGAGCAGCAGATGCCGGCGGGCCTGTTCAACGTGCCGCCCGGCACCCCGATCCGCGATGCGCTGCTCGCGATCGCGCGCGGCTTCCACGGCCTGATCCACAGCCCGGAATCGCTGTCGCTGCATCGCATGATGATCGCCAACGCCGGCCAGGACGCGCACCTCGCCGAGCTGTTCTTCGACGCCGGTCCGCGCAAGACCCTGTCGGACTTCGAACGCTTCCTGCACCAGGCCATTGCCGCGAAGCAGCTCGATATCCCGGAGCCGGCGCGCGCCGCCCAGCACTTCTTCTGCCTGCTCAAGGGCATCGGCCACCTGAAGCAGCTGTGCGGCTGTGCCCAGCCGGTGCCGCGCAAGGAAGTCGCGGCACACATCGACAGCGTCGTCGACCTGTTCCTGCGGGCGTACGCGTCGCGCTGATCGATCAGTGCCGAACCCGCCCGGGCAGGATGCGGGCGGCGCGGGCGAGCAGTCGCAAGGGCAGGGGCGGGCGCAGTTCGCGACTGGAAAGGGCGGCGCCGAGCAGGTGCCGGAACGGCGCCGCGTGCTCGGCGACGCGCAGCAGGGCGCGGCGCAGGATGCGCATCGGCAGGCGGTCGTCGCCGTACAGGTGCACCACCGACAGCGTCGCCAGGTACAGCGGTTGCGCGATCGCGCGCAGGTCGCGTTCGTAACCGGCGAGCACGTCGGCGGCGGCGATGTCCTGGCCGCGGCGCTGCGCCAGCGCGATCCGATCGACGAGCAGGGCGATGCCGCGCAGCCCGAGGTTGTAGCCGTGGGCGGTGATCGGGTGCATGCCGATGGCGGCATCGCCGACGCAGGCGAAGCGCTCGGCGACGGTGCGCTCCGGCGCCACCCCGACCAGCGGATAAGCATGGCGTTCGCCGACCAGATGCATGGCGCCGAGACGGCGCCCATAGCGTTGCGCCACTTCCTCGTCGAAGGCGTCGGGCGACAGCGACTGCAGGCGCGCGATCTCCGCGGGCGGCAAGGTGATCACGACCGAGGCCAGGTCGTGCTGCAGCGGCAGCAGGGCCAGGGTCTGCCCGTAGGCCAGCCACTCCCAGGCGATGCCGGGCTGCGGCTTCTCCAGGCGCATGCGGCAGACCAGCATGCTGCGACCGAAGTCGCGATGGCGCGCGGCGATGCCGGCGCCGCGGCGGCTGGCCGAGAAGCGGCTGTCGGCGGCGACCACGAGGCGGGCGCGGCAATGCGTGCCGTCGTCGAGCGCGACGCGGGCCCGGTCGGCCTCGTTGCTCACCGCGACGACCTTGCGGCCGAGCCGCCAATCGATGTTCTCCTGCGTCGCCGCGACCTCGTAGGCCACCCGGCGCAGGGCATGGTTGCTGGCCATCCAGCCGAGCGCGGCCGCGCCCGCCGGTGCCGACACCCGCATCGGCTCGATCGAATCGCCGTCGAAGACCTGGGCCTCGCGCAGGCGCGCGAACTCGTCGGCACCCAGCAGCGGCCATTGCGCCCAGTCCTCCAGCAATTGACGCGACAGCGGGGTCAGCGCGATCTCGCGGCCATCGTCCTGGGGCGCCGCGAGCGCTTCGCGTGCCGCCGGATCGACCAGGGTGACCGCCAGACCCCGGCGCGCCAGGACACCGGCCAGGCTCAGGCCGGCCGGGCCGGCGCCAATGATCAGGACATCGCAGGATTCGTTCATGGCCGTACTCCGTCGGGATGCCGCATCGTCGGGCACGGCCTGCGGCCTTGCGTTGACTCAGGTCAGCTGGCCGCGAGCGGGGCGCGACCTTGACGCCATCGCGACGGCATCGCAGCGACGATTCGAAGGTTTGACCGGAGCCCGACATGCAGAACCTGCTCGATCCCGCGATCCTGTTCTTCGTCTTTGGCCTGTTGGCCGGCTTCCTGCGTTCGAACCTGGAGATTCCGCCGCAGATCGCGCGCTTCCTGTCGCTGTACCTGCTGATGGCGCTCGGGCTGAAGGGCGGCTTCGCCCTGCGCGCGTCGGGGCTGACGCCGGACGTGCTCGCCAGCCTCGCGATCGCGGTCCTGCTGGCCCTGGTCGTGCCGGCGCTCGGCTACCTGCTGCTGCGGCGCTTCCTCGACGGTTTCGATGCGGCGGCGCTGGCGGCGACCTATGGTTCGGTCAGCGCGGTGACCTTCATCACCGCGGTGCAGTTCCTCGAACAGCATCAGGTTCCCTACGGCGGCCACCTGGCGGCGGCGATGGCGCTGATGGAGTCGCCGGCGATCGTCATGGCCGTCGTGCTCGCCAACTGGACGCGGCGGCGCCGCAGCGACGGCGGCGGACCCCGGCCCGCATTCTCGGTATCCAAGGTGCTGCACGAGTCCTTCACCGACGGCGCGCAGTTGCTCCTGCTCGGTGCCATGGTCGTGGGCGTGCTCACCGGCGAGGCCGGCGAACGCGCGATGCAGCCGTTCTCGGGCGACCTGTTCAAGGGCATGCTGTCGTTCTTCCTGCTCGACATGGGCCTGCTGGCCGCCCGCAATATGGGCGAGCTGCGCGGCAAGTCCTTCGGACTCGTCGCCTATGCCCTGCTTGCGCCGCCGTTGCACGCCGCGCTCGCGCTGGCGTGCAGCGGCGCGATCGGACTGTCGCTCGGCGACACCACCCTGCTGATGGTGCTGGCCGCGAGCGCTTCCTACATCGCCGTGCCGGCGGTGATCCGGCAGGCGATCCCCGAAGCGAACCCGTCGATCTACTTCGGCCTCTCGCTCGGGTTGACCTTCCCGTTCAACATCCTGGTCGGGATCCCGCTCTACCACGCGGTGGCGGCGCGCGTCGTCGGGGGCTAGTCCGGCCGCGGAGGCGCTGGCGGGGCAGGTCCGCGAAGGTCTCCAGCGCCTGCGGGGTCGCGGGTCGGGTCCAGCTCGCCGTCAGCGTTCGACCCAATTCAACTGGGCAAAGTCGAATGCGCTGTGCGGTTCCAGCCTGCCATTCAGCGGCAGCAGGCGCTGGAACTTGCCGCCCTTCTCGCGACCGACGAAGAAGCAGCGTCCGTAATCCTGGTGGGCCGGACCTTCGGCCTTCTTCACGTCGATCGTGTCGCCCCAGCCGCGTTTGCCCTTCACCTCGACCAGGGCAATGTGGTCCGGCGACGGTCGTCCACGATAGGCGACCACGAAATCGGGATGGAACGCCGAACCGTCGTTCCAGCGATACAGCTGCAGTCGCTGCGCTTCCGGTCCCGAACTCGGGTTGCGGTGCCACCACAGCACGTCCTCGCAGCGATCGAGCAGGCGCGCGAACTCGGCCTCGTCTTCGGAATCGAAGCCGGGCAGGACGCCGTAGACGTTCCTGCGCGAGCGCTCGCGCGCCTCG
>CALMWD010000465.1 GCA_937873105.1 uncultured Rhodanobacteraceae bacterium | reverse complement strand
ACCAGGTGCGGCTGAGCAAGGTCAGCGACGAAGTGGTGGACGCCTTCGGCCCGGAGCACGAGGGCAGCCTGGGCGGCATCGGCGAAATCGTCGTCTGCGGCCCGACCACGACCGAAGCCTATTTCGCGCGCGCCACGGCGACCCGGCTGGCCAAGATCCGCCACGACGGCCGCATCTGGCATCGCATGGGCGACGTCGGCTACTTCGATGCCCAAGGTCGGCTTTGGTACGTCGGGCGCAAGGCGCACCGTGTCGAAACCGGCAACGGCGTGTTCTATCCCGAGATCGTCGAAGGCGTGTTCAACGCCCACCCGCGCGTGCGCCGCACCGCCCTGGTCGGCGTGCGCATCAACGGCAAGGCGGTGCCGGGCATCTGCGTCGAGTTGCCGCCCGAACTAGGCAAGGAAGACTGGAAACGCATCCGCTTCGAATTGCGCGACCTCGCCCTGCGCAACGACGCGACCAACGTGATCCGCCATTTCTGGCGCCATCCGGGATTCCCGGTGGACATCCGCCACAATGCCAAGATCGACCGCATCGCGCTCGCGGCCTGGGCCAGCAAGCGCGCCGACAAGGCCGATCTCGGCCTGACCTGAACGATTGGAGTCGACCATGAAGGTACTCGTCACCGGCGGCGGCGGCTTCCTCGGCGCCGCGATCTGCCGCTTGCTCGTGGCGCGCGGCGACGAGGTCGTCAGCCTGACCCGCTCTCGCTACCCGGCGCTGGACGCGCTGGGCGTGCACCAGGTCCAGGGCGACGTCTCGGCGCTGGACTGCGTGCTCGCCGCCAGCCAAGGCTGCGACGCCGTCGTCCATACCGCCGCGCTGGCCGGCATCTGGGGCAGTTTCGACGACTTCAGCCGCACCAACATCGGCGGCACCATGGCCGTGCTCGGCGCCTGCGAACTCAACGGCATCGGCAAATTGGTCTACACCTCGACGCCCAGCGTCGTGCATGCCGGCCGCGACATCGAAGGCGGCGACGAAAGCCTGCCGTACCCGACCGCGTTCCACGCGCATTACCCGGCGACCAAGGCGGTGGCCGAACAGCGCGTGCTGGCCGCAAATTCGCCCAAACTCGCGACCGTGGCGCTGCGCCCGCACCTGATCTGGGGACCCGGCGACAACCACCTGCTGCCGCGCATCCTCAAGCGCGCGCAGTCCGGCCAACTGCGCTTCATCGGGCCGCCGAAGAAGATCGACACCATCTACATCGACAACGCGGCGCAGGCGCACCTCGATGCACTCGATCGCGTCGCCCCCGGCGCCGCTTGCGCCGGCAAGGCGTACTTCATCTCGCAGGACCAGCCGATCGCCCTCGACGAGATGGTCAATCGCCTGTTGCGCAGTTGCGGCCAGCCGCCGGTAACGAAACGCATCTCGCCCGTCGTCGCGAAGCTCGCCGGCAAGGTCTTCGAAACCGTCTGGCGCGCCACCGGCCGCCAGGACGATCCGCCCATGACCGCCTTCCTCGCCGAGCAATTGTCGACCGCGCACTGGTTCAACATCAGCGCGGCCAAACGCGACCTCGGCTACCAGCCGCGGGTCAGCATCACCGAGGGCATGGTGCGGCTGCAGGACTGGTGGCAGCGCACCGGCCGTCCGCCCGGCTAGCGCCGGTTCGTGACGGATGGCGACATTTTGCAAAGTTTCCACTTTATTTTCAGCCAGGGTTTAGCGATAGTCGCGTTTTGACCGCGTCTACCTTGGGGGAATTCATGCTGTCTGTCATCCACGCTTCGCCGAAGCGCTCCGCGCTTGCCTGCCTCATCGCCGCCGCCCTCAGTCTTCCGGCATTCGCCGCAAGCGAGCACAAGGGAGGCGACCACGAACAACGCAGCTATGACGCGCGTACGGGCATGCAGATCAGCGGGCAACGCCCGGCGGCGGGCGCGCAGGCGCAGGCGCTGGCCGCTCTGGGCGCATCCTTGCCGGAGCTGAGCTACGAGATCGATCCGGTCAGCGGCGTCACCCGGACCCTGTCGAACATGACCGGCTACCTGACCGGCCCGAAGCCGGCCGCCGACAACGCGCAAACCGGACTCGCGTTCGTGCACGAGAACGCGGTTCTGCTCGGCCTTCGCCCCGAAGACCTGGGCGAGTACGAAATCACCGACGACGTGCAGAGCCAGGCCAGCCCGGTGCGTCACCTGTATCTCCGCCAGAAGCACCAGGACGTACCGGTCTACAACGGCCAGCTGCAGGTGCACGTCGACCGCGAAGGCCGTGTCCTGATGGTGAACAACGGCTTCGTGCCCAACCTCGCCGCCTCGGTCAATCGACTGCAGCCGCAGGTCACGCCGGAACAGGCGCTGGCCGCGGCCGCGACCAATCTCGGTCGTGCGATCGGACCGGTGTTGCGCACCAACAGCGAGGGCGGCGCAGTACAACGCACCGTGCTCTCGGCACCGCAATTCTCGAAAGCCCCGGTCGAGGCGAAGCTGATGCTGCTGCCGGTGGCGGCCGGAGAAACCCGCCTGGTGTGGAACTTCCCGGTCCAGAGCGTCGACGGCAAGGACTGGGCGGAATTCACCGTGGATGCGGAGTCGGGCGAGGTGTGGACGCGCCACAGCTACATCGCCCACGCCCAGTACCGCGTCTATCCGGCGCCGGTCGAGAGCCCGATCCACACCACGCCCTTGCCGCCCACCGACGGCCGCGTGACCCTGACCGATCCGCATGCGCCGGGCGCATCGCCGTTCGGGTGGCACGACACCAATGGCGCGGCGGGCGCCGAGTTCACGATCACGCGCGGCAACAACGTCCATGCCTACACCGACACCGACGCGAACAACTCGCCGGATCCGGGCAGCGCGCCGGAATGCGGCGCATCGCTGGTCTGCGTCTTTCCGCTGGACCTGACCCAGGCGCCCTCGGCCTACCGCCCGGCAGCAGTCGCCAACCTGTTCTACTTCAACAACTTCATCCATGACGTGACCCATCCGTTCGGCTTCGACGAAGCGGGCGGCAACTTCCAGGTCAACAACTACGGCAACGGCGGCGCCGGCAACGATCCCGTGCTGGCCGAAGCCCAGGACGGCGAAGGCACCAACAACGCCAACTTCGGCACGCCGCCGGACGGCCAGAGCCCGACCATGCAGATGTTCGTGTGGACGACCCCCAATCCGGACCGTGATGGCGATTTCGACAACGGCATCATCGCCCACGAGTACGGACACGGCATCTCCAACCGCCTGGTCGGCGGCCCCAGCAACGTGGCCTGCCTGCAGAACACCCAGCAGCCCGGCGAGGGCCTGTCCGACTGGGGGGCGCTGTACCTGACGCAACCCGACGCCACCACCCGTCATCGCGGCATCGGCACCTATGCGCTGAACCAGCCGATCACCGGGCAGGGCATCCGCACCGACATTTACGACGGCGATCCGGCGGTGAATGCGCAGCCGCTGGAGAACCTCTGGACCTATGCGAACGTGTCCGGCTCGGCCGTGCCGCACGGCGTCGGCGAGAAGTGGGCGCAGGCCTACTGGCAGGTGACCTGGGCGCTGATCGACGAACACGGCTATGACGCCGACCTCGACAACTTCACCGGCACCGACGCGGACAAGGGCAATGTCCGCGCGATGTACTACATCATCGAAGGCCTGAAGAACTCGATCTGCTCGCCCGCCTTTACCGACATCCGCAACGGCATCATCGCCGCGGCGAACTCCGCGGCCTACACGGACAAGGACACCTGCCGGATCTGGCGCGCCTTTGCCGAATTCGGCCTGGGCAGCAACGCGGTGTCCGGCGGTTCCAGCAGCACGTCGCCGACGAACGGCTTCAACATCCCCGATTCCTGCAACTTCCTCGTTGCCGCAGCGCCCAGCCAGAGCATCTGCGCCGGCACCGACGCGACGTTCCCGATCACGATCGGCGCAGCCTGGGTCGCGCCGGCCACGGCCACGCTGAGCCTGACCGGGAATCCGGGCGGCACCTCGGTCACGTTCACGCCCAACCCCGCGCCGGCCGCGAGCGCCGCATCCCTGGTCATCGGCAACACCACCGGTGTCGCCACCGGCAGCTACGCGATGAACGTCAACGGCACCAACGGCACCCAGAACTTCGACCTGCCGCTGACGCTGAACGTGTTCTCCGCCGCACCGGCCGCCTCGACGCTGACCGCGCCCGCAAACGCCGCCGTCGACGTCTCGGTCAGCCCGACCCTGAGCTGGGCGGCCGCGACGAACGGCGAGAGCTACATCGTCGAAGTGGCGACCGACAACGCCTTCAGCAACATCGTCTACAGCCAGACGGTGAGCGGCACCAGCCATGCCGTGGCCGCGCCGCTGCAGGGTTCGACCCAGTACTTCTGGCGCGTGCGCACCAGCAACCCCTGTGGCGCCGGCGGCACGTCGTCGACGTTCTCGTTCACGACCGAGGCCTTCTTCTGCGCGGCGCCGGGCGTGGCGATTCCCGACAACAACACGCCGATCAGCTCCGATCTCGTGGTCGCGAACGGCGGCACGATCACCGACCTGAACGTCAAGATCGAGGCCGCACATACCTGGGTCGGCGATCTGACCTTCACGCTGACGAATGTCACCAGCGGCACC
>CALMWD010000464.1 GCA_937873105.1 uncultured Rhodanobacteraceae bacterium | reverse complement strand
TCGAACTGACGCGCAGCCGCTGGATCCTGTTCGCGCTGGCGGCGCTGGCCGGCTTCGTGGCCATCGTCGCGGTGGTGTTCGCGCTGCGAGCGCGGTATGCCGGTCGCGTCGCCGAACTGGTGCGCCTGCGCCATCGCGAAACCGAGCAGCAGCATGCGGCCTTGCGAGCGGCGCACGAGGCGCTGGAACGCAGCGCCGCCGAACTCGAACACATGGCCAGCCACGACGCGCTGACCGGCCTGTTGAACCGGCGCGCGCTGGCGGCGCGGTTGGACGCCTTCTTGTCCGGTCCGGCCGATGCTTGCCGCGCGCTGATGCTGGTCGACGTCGATCATTTCAAGTCGGTCAACGACGAGCATGGCCATCATGCCGGCGACATCGTGCTGGCCGAACTGGCCGCACGGATGCGCGCGCAACTGCGCGGCGAGGACCTGATCGGGCGCTGGGGCGGCGAGGAATTCCTGATCGCCTGCGCCGCCGCCGACGCCGCCGAGGTGCAGGAGATCGCGACCCGGTTGGTGGCTGCGGTGCACGCGCGCCCGATCCGCGTCGATGGAACAGCCTTGGCCGTCACGATCAGCATCGGCGTCGCCCACGCGGCCCGTGCCGGCGCGTCGGCGTCGGTCGATGCGACGCTGCGCGGCGCCGATGCCGCGCTCTACCGGGCCAAGCGCGGCGGCCGCGATCGTGCGGCGCTGCAGATCGTCGACTGAGGCGAGCGTCGCGTCAGCCGTCGAACAGATGCGCCAGCGCCGCCTCGATGCGCGTGTCCAGGTCGGCGCGTGCGTTCGATCCGGTGCCCGGCAAGGCCAGCCATTCCCGCCACAGCGTGCCGACGTCGTCGCCGGCGCGTGCCGTGCCGCCCAGCTTCTCGGCCAGACGCGCCATCTGCAAGGCGCGGCGGCGTTCGCGCCATGCCTCGGGCGAAGGCCGGTCGGCGGCGAGCTCGGCCCGGATCGCGAGATCGGCGGCGGCGTCGTGTTCGGCGAGTGCGGTGGCCAAGGCGACACGCCGTTCCTCGTCCTGCAGGGCGGCGCGGGCCGCGCTCAGGCGCGCGGCGAGCGCGTCGCCCGGCGAATCGGCTTGCAGCGCATCGAGTTCGGCGGCGACCGCGGCGACATCGTCGTGCGCGGCGATGCGTTGCTCCAGGGCGGCCAGCATCGCCGATTGTTCGCGGCTGCGGCGACGTTGCGCCCTGGCCTGTTCGGCGCGCAGCGCGGCGAGGCGGCGTTCGACCTTGGCCATCGCGCGATCGAAGGCGAGATCGTCGTCGCGGCCGCGTGCCAGCGCCTGGAACGTCTGGCGCAGGTTGCCGGCCTGGTGGCGCAGCGCGTCGACGCCCAGATCGGCCTCGACCAGGGATTCGAGCGCGACCAGGGCGTCGACGATCGCCTGCTGCTGCGCCTCGCGTTCGCCGCGTTGGCGGTCGTGGGCGGCCCGGTCGTTCTCGAAGACCGGATCGATCAGGGCGCGCAATTCGTTCCACAACGCGTCCTCGGTCTTGCGCTGGGCCCGCGGCAACGCCTTCCACTGCGGCATCACCGATTTCGCGATCTGCAGCTGTTCTCGGGCATCGGCGCCGGCGAGCTGGCGGCGCCACTGTGCGATGAGCTTGCGCTTGGCCTCCGCGGCGGCATCGTTGAGCGACTCGATGCGCGCATGCAGCGCGTCGGCCAGCTGCTTGCGCCGGGCTCCGGCATCGCGGCGGTCGCTGCCGACCAGTTCCGCGACCAGGGCGCCGGCCTCGTTCAACTTGCCGCGCCATTCCAGCAGCTGCGGCAGCGCCATGGCCGCATCGGCGAGCGCCGTCTCGGCGGCGTCGAGCAGGGCGGCGACGGCACGCCCCTTCTCGCTGCGCAATTCCTTGCGCTTCTCGAGGTAGGGCTTCGCGGGCGCCAGCGCCTGGTGGATGAGGGCACGAAAGCGCCGCCCCAGGCCGTCGTTGGCCTCGGGTGCGTCGCCGGCGACCAGACGGTCCCACTCGGCCTGCAGTTCGCGCACGCGGGTCAGCAATGCATCCGGGTGCAGGCCGCTGCCGGCGAGCGCTTCGGCGGCGTCGCAGAGGCGCTTTTTCTGGTCGCGCGACGACCACTGCTGCCAGCGTTCCAGTTGCGCGAACTGTGCCTCCAGGTCGGCAAAGCGGCGCGCTTCGTCCCAGTGCGACTTCGGCCATTCGCCCTCGATGCGCTGCAGTTCGACACGGGCGGTGCGCGCTTCCGCGACATGGCCGGCGTCGAGTGCCTTCGCGTAGGCCGCGATCGCGACCTGCACGCGCTCGCGCCACTGGCGACGAAGGGCCTGTTCGGCTTCGCGCGCCGCAGCCGTCTCGGCCTTCGCGGCTTCGGCGGCCGCATCGGGCACGGCGGCGACCGGCACCGGTTCGGGCGCCACGATCGGCACGGGTTCGGGCATCGGTTCGGGCGCCGGTTTCGGCGGTGGATTCAGCACATGCCGCAGGGTGTCGACCAGGCCGCGGTAACGACGCGCCAGCGGCGCCTCCGCGGCGATGGCGAGGCGCGACCATTCGGCTTCGACCTGGGCGAGACGCGCTTCCGCGTCTTCGCCGCGGGCGCGCAGCAGGGCGTCGAGCGCGGCGCACAGTTCCTGGGCACGGGCCTCGATGGCGGTAGCGTCGCCGGCCGCCAGTTTCGTCGCCAGCACGCGTTCACGCGCCAGCCGCGACAGCTGCTTGTCGGTCTTGCGCGCGCGCTCGGCGATGCGTTCCAGTTGCGCCGGGTCGTCGATGCGGTCGAGCAGGATGAGGCGCAGCTGCGGGTCCGGGTCCTTCACGCAGCGTTCGGCCAGGAAACCGACGCGGCGGATGCGTTCGAGCGCGCAGGCGCGCAGGTCGGTCTCGACGCCTTCGGCGGCGATCAGTTCGAGCAGGGCAGGGTTGTCCATCACCCGCACGATGCGCACGCGTGCTTCCAGTGCCACCTTCGGATCCAGCAGCAAGTGGCGCAGACGGGCGCCGGCCGCATCGCGCACGTCGGCGGAGAGGTCGAGCCGGGCGCGATCGCCGAGCAGGGACAGGTCGTCGATGCGTTTGACCGCAGCCAGGCGGACCTTGGCGTCGGCGTCGTGGCGGGCGATGTCGGGCAGGCGCGCGAGCAGGGACGGATCGTCCGAGGTCGCGACCGCGATGGCGCGCTTGTCGACGTCGGCGCTTTCCCAGGCCGGGCGGGAGAACAGCGAGAACAGTTTCATCGGGGCTTCCTTGGCGGGTCTGCCGTTTCGCGGCGCAGACGCATTCGTACCCCAAGCCTAGCGGCGCCCGTCGGCCACGGCCAGAGCACGCCGATGCGCGCGGCAGCCGCTATCCTTCGCGCCCCCAAAACGACTGCATCGCCATGGATCCTCAGGTGCGATTCGCAGGCATCGACCGCTTGTACGGACGCGGCGCCGCCGCGCGCCTGGC
>CALMWD010000463.1 GCA_937873105.1 uncultured Rhodanobacteraceae bacterium | reverse complement strand
CGCAGCCTCGCCGGGCGACGCCGAGCGCAGCGCCGCGGCGGCCAGCCTGCTGGGCGCGCCGGCCAGCCAGGAGGACCTGCAGAAACGCTCGACCGTGGTCGGTCCCGCCGTGCCCGTCGACGCGACGCCCACGCCCGAAGCGACATCCGCCAAGGACTCCGGCAGCCGCTGGAAGCGACTGTTCGGCAAGGACTGATCAGCGCCGCCAGAGCGCGATCAGGGCGAGATCGTCGAACGCATCGCGATCGCCGCGGAAATCCTCCACGGCACTGGTCAGCACCTCGATCGCCTGCCCGGCCGAGCGCGCGCCGGCGAGCAAGTCCTTCGCCCGCTGCAGGCCAAAGGGAACATCGTTCGGATCGCGCGCCTCGTCCAGGCCGTCGGTATAGAACAACAGGCCATCGCCGCGTGCGAGGTCGACATGGGTCTCGTGGAAGCGACCACCACCTACGCCCAGCGCCGGCGCCGCGACCATCGGCAGGGTCTCGATGCCGGCGTCGGCACGGCGCAACAGGGGCATGGGATGGCCGGCGCTGGCGATGTCGACGCCGCCGCGCACGGTATCGAGCACCGCGGCGACCGCCGTCATGAACATGCCGCTCTCCAGCTCCGGACGCATCTGCGCGTCCAGCAACTGCAGCAGTTCGCCGGCATTGCGCGCGCGCCCGACCACCGCGCGCAGCTGCGCACCGATACGCGCCATCAGCAGGGCCGCCGGGAATCCCTTGCCGGACACGTCGCCGATGAAGAAGACCGGGCGACCGTCGGCCAAGGTCAGGAAGTCGAACAGGTCGCCGCCGACGATGCGTGCCGCGCTGTAGCTGTCGGCGATTTCGTAGCGGTCGAAGCGCGGCGTCGCGGCCGGCAGGAAGCGGCGCTGGATGCGCCGGGTCAGCTCGAAATCGTCGGCCTGGACCAGACGACCGCTCTCGAGGTGGCGATAGGCCGCCAGCAACGCGCCGAACTGGCCGGCGCAGCTCATCAGGAAATCGGCATCGTGCACGACCAGGGCATAACCGTCGTCCTGGGCATCCAGATACAAGGCCCCCAGCTGGACGCCCCCGTTCGCCACGATCACGGCCGCGGCGGCGGCCGGCATGCGCGGCTGCATGGCCGGCGCCACCGGGGCCGGACCGGCATCGGTCGAGGTCAGCAGCACGCGGTTCGCGGCCTGTGCGGCGTTGGCCAGGGCCTGGACGACGCCGATGTCGAGTTCGTCGCCCGCGGACACGCGCTGCGCCAACACCCGCCAGGGCCGATGCGGCGAATCGCGCGTGACCAGGGCCAGACGCCGGCAGCGCGGGAAGACCTCGGCCAGTGCCGCGAGCGCGTCGCGCATCTGGTGTTCGAGCACGCCGGCGATCGCCAACAGCTCGGCCATGCGCTGGAAGAACTGCAGGCGCTGCACCACCTGCTGGCGCCGCTCGACACCCGGCACGAAGGCCTGGAGCTCGCCGGGCTGGGCGGTCTCGTAGACCGCGCGTGGCGTCGGCAGGCGCAGGTCGGACTCCATCATCGTCGCTTCCGGGGGCTCGGGCGAGGCGACGGGCGGCAACGGCGGCGGGGCGGCGGTACTTTCGCCGCGATCGGGCAGGCGCACCCGCAGGCGCGTCTGGCCGAGCTCCACGGCATCGCCGTCGACCAGCCGCACCGGCGCCAGCAGCACCTTGCCGTTGTGGCGCGTGCCGTTCGCGCTCTCCAGGTCGCGCAGCAACCAGGCGGCACCTTCGGGCTCGATCTGGGCGTGACGGCGCGACACCGCCAGGTCGGCGATCACCAGATCGGCAAACTGGCCGCGCCCCAGCACGGTGGACGAGGCCAGCGCGAAACGCTGGCCGGACTGAGGTCCGGCTTCGACAAAGAGTTCAAGCATGCGGCGCCTGACGGAAATTCGCGCGCGAGTGTCTCACAAGTGCGAGACTGCGCATCGCCCCCGACCCGACCGGAGACCGTCATGCCCATCGCCTACTGGTGCGTCCTCGCCGCCGCCCTGATGCCCCTGCTCTTCACCGGCATCGCCAAGTTCTCGGGCGGCGGCTACAACAACCGCAAGGTGCCGGACTTCCAGGCGCGACTGTCCGGCTTCCGGCAGCGCGCGCACTGGGCGCACAACAACAGTTTCGAAGCCTTTCCCCCGTTCGCCGCCGGCGTGATCATCGCGCACCAGATGGGCGCGTCCGCCGAGCGCATCGACCAGCTCGCGATCGCTTTCATCGTGCTGCGCCTGGTCTACGGCGCCTTCTACCTGGCCGACCTGCACTGGCAGCGCAGCCTGGCCTGGGCTGCCGCCTTCGGCTGCACCATCGCCCTGTACTTCGCCGCTGCCGGCGCCTGAAAAAACGAAGGCCGACGGGGGACCGTCGGCCTTCAAAAAGGACGCCACACGATTCAAACAGGGGAGGGAGACTCGTGCGGCGTCTTCCACGCAAGCGTGGCTGCGGGCTCCACCCGCGGGAATTACTTGGCCTTGCGCGCCGCCGCGACCGGCTTCACGAACACGTCGTTCGACGCGTCGATCTGGGTCTTGACGATGGCGTTCAGCGCTTCGCCGGTCTTGACCGTGATCGAGACCACTTCCTGGGTCGTCGCGAACACGGTTTCGGCGGTGTCCTTGGCCAGCGCGACCGACTTCGGCACGATCGCCTTGACGCCATCGAGGTTGCGCACTTCGGCGGCCTGCGACCAGAAATCCAGGGTCGCGTTCAGGCGGTTTTCGAAGGTGTTGATCTGCGCACCGACGACCTTCTCGAATCCTTCGAGTGCAATGCCCTGCGCCTTGAAACCGGCTTCGGCAAACTGCTTCGTCGCTGCGATAAACGGACTGCTGATCTGCTCAAACATGGCTTTGCCCCGAATGCACGCGCCCACCATGGGCGACGTTACTGCGGCGCAGCATAACCGGGATTTTGTTGCAGTGCAACATTCACGGTCGCGACCATCCCGCGTCAGTCCCCGCGGTAGCGGCAACCCGAGGTGCAGGTTTCGTGCACGACGACTTCCGACAACAGCGGCAGGACCGGCTTCAGCCGCGTCCAGATCCAGCGCGCCAGGTTCTCGCTGGTCGGGTTCTCCAGGCCGGGAATGTCGTTGAGGTAATGGTGGTCGAGCTGCTCGTAGAAGGGCTTGAAGGCCGCCTTCAGGTCGGCAAAGTCCAGCACCCAGCCCGCCTCGGGATCGACCGGACCGGAGACGTGCAGCTCGACGCGGAAGGAATGGCCGTGCAGGCGCGCGCACTTGTGGCCGGGCGGCACGTTCGGCAGACGGTGCGCGGCTTCGAGGGTAAAGATCTTGAAGATGTCCATGGCCGCCAGTCTAGCGGCGCAGGATTCGCCCCGCTGCTCGCGCCGCGGCGCCCGTCAAGGACCCAGCTGGCGCAGCAGCTCCGCTTCCGAAAGATTGGGGTCGGCCAAGGGATTCGCCCGGACCTGGCCGTACCATCCGCCCGGCACCTGCACGGCCGGCCGCCGGAAGCGGATCCAGTCGACGTCGAGCTGCATGTCCACGCGGGCCTCGGTATC
>CALMWD010000462.1 GCA_937873105.1 uncultured Rhodanobacteraceae bacterium | reverse complement strand
ATCGCGGAGAGCCGGAATGCGCAAGATCTATCGTGCGAGCTGTCATTGCGGCGTGGTTGTCGTCGAGGCGGCCTTGGACCTGGCGCAATCGAGTTATCGCTGCAATTGTTCGATCTGCCGGCGCACGCGCTTCTGGCCGGCGGTCGCGATGCCGGACGGCTTCCGCCTCGTCTCCGGCGAAAGTGAATTGACGAAGTACGTGTTCGGCGCCGGGAAGAACCACCATTTCTTTTGTCGACACTGCGGCGTACGCGTGTTCGGCGTTGGCAACGACACGCCGATCGGCCGGATGTACGGCGTCCACATCGGATGTCTCGAAGACGTCGACGATGCCGCGCTTGCCGCGATCCCGATCACCTATGTCGACGGATTGCACGATCGCTGGAACGAGGCGCCGGCCTTCTTCGCGCACCTGTAGGCGAGCGTGTGGCTACAGCCACTTCGCCCGCTTCAGGATGACGTAGACGACGCCGATGACCGCGGCGGTGACGCCGATGAAGGCGAAGTAGCTGTGCTCGCCGGGCAGTTCCGGCATGTGCTTGAAGTTCATGCCGTACCAGCTCGCCATCAGGGTCGGGACGGCGAGCAGGCCGGCCCAGCCGGCGAGGCGCTTGACGACTTCGTTCTGGCCGACCGAGACCATGGCGAGCGACACCGACATCGCCGCGGTCAGCATTTCGCTCATCGTGTCGCAGGCTTCCTTGACGCGCACCGCGTGGTCGAAAACGTCGCGGAAGTAAAGGCGCACGTCCTCGCGGATGATGGTCGGATGGAAGCGCATCAGCTGGTTCAGGATGTCCTGCAGCGGCGCGACCGCGAGGCGCAGCGTGACCAGTTCCTTCTTCAGCTCGTACAGGCGCTCGATGGTCTCGCGCTTGTAGCTGGACTCGAAGATGTCGCTTTCGAGTTCCGCCAGCTCGTCCTGGAACGAACGCACGATCGGGAAGAAGTTGTCGACGATGAAGTCCATCACCGCGTACAGGCCGTAGCTCGGGCCGAGCGCCAGCAGCTCGGGTTCCTTCTCGCAGCGCGCGCGCGCCGGCGAATAGCTGAGCGAGGCGCCGTGGCGCACGGTCAGCAGGTAGCGCGGGCCGAGGAAGATGTGGGTCTCGCCGAACTCGATCTTGCCGCCGACGAATTGCGCCGTGTGCAGCACGATGAACAGCGAGTCGCCGTAGACCTCGATCTTCGGGCGCTGGTGCGCGTGGTGCGCGTCCTCGATGGCGAGGTCGTGCAGGCCGAACTCTTCCTGCAGCTTCTCCAGCAGCGGCTCGTCCGGCTCGTGCAGGCCGACCCAGACGAAGGTGTCGGGTTGCTGCAGCACGTCGCTGATCTGGTCGAGCGTGATGTCGGGCAGGCGCCGACCGTCGATCGCGTAGGCGACGCTGTTGATGACCATCGGCGGTTTGGCGGGCGTGACTTCGACCGACAGGTTCATGCGCGTGCTCCGGTGACGCGCGATGATGCCCGCGCCGTCGCGGGCATGGCAATGTCAGTCGCCGGGTTCCGCGAACCAGAAGCGCCAGGCCAGCACGAGCTGCAGCGGCAGGATCAGCGCGAACCAGTGGGCGTTGGCCTGCTGGGTGCCCGGCAAGGTGAGCCAGGCCAGGCCGAGCAGGGCGATCGATGCCAGGATCATGGCGCTCCAGCGCGCCGCGATGCCGGGCCGCGCGGCCGGTCGGCGCCAGCGCCACAGCGGCCACGCCAGCAGCAGGGCGAGCGGGCTGAACAGCACCAGGTTCAGGTTGGCGTAGGCGATGGCGTGATCGGTGAAGGCCCAGAGTCCGGCCAGCAGCAGTCCGCCGAGTCCCGACACCAGCATCAGCGATGCGAACAGGGCGACGCCGGCGCTGCGCATCCAGCCCGCAGGCGCACGCAGGACCAGGACCGCCAGTGCCGCCAGCGCCAGTCCCGCGACGAGGAAGGCCCAGAGCCAGCGCGGCTGCGGCGGCACGGTATCGTCGAGGCGACCGTCGAAGGCCTTCCACTCGCGCGCGACCAGCGGTCGATCGACGCCGTGCTCGTCGCGCACGCGCACCTCGCGCACCAGGTCGCGCAGGCGCAGCGGCAGGAACATCTCGTCCCAGAAGCTGAGCTTGCGGTCGGCGGCCGGGCCGATGCCGAGATCGATGCCGACGGCGAGCCAGGGCTCGGGGCGGGCATAGGCGAGGGCGAGGGAACGATAGGTTTCGCCGCGGGCGCGGGCGCGCATCGTTTCCTTGAGTTCGCCTTCGAGCACGGCGTCGAGCACGTCGCGCACCTTGGTCGAACAATTCTGGGCGAAATAGTCGTAGCGATATTCGGCGTTCTCGGGCAAGGCGTTCTGGCCGAGCATCTCGGCGACGGCATAACGTTGTTCCGGCGTCAGGTTCAGTTCCTGGATCCAGACGCTGCGGTCTTCCGAGGCGTAGTTGTCGAGGTCCACGTGCGGCGGGAACGCCGCCAGCCGGTACAGCATGCGGCCTTGCACGAAGTTCAGCAGGAAATTCTCCTGCTCGAAGTCGAAGATGCCGAAGTTGTACATGCGTGCGTCGCCGGTCGCGGTGTTCTCGACCAGGATCGCGTTGTGCCCGAAACGCTGCCAGTAGATCTCGCCGGGCGCGGCGGTGACGAGGGCGATGCGGAAGGCCGCGCCGCTGTCGCGGTCGGGCGTTTGCGCACGCGCACCCGCGGCGGCCAACGCGATCAGCATCAGCAACGCCCGAAACAGGTTCACGCGGCTTCCGTGGTCACGACGAACTGGTGCACGCGGCGCGCGTCGGCCTTGGCGACCTGGAAGCGGAAGCGGCCGAGCGCGGTGTCCTCGCCGACTTCGGGCAGGTGTCCGAACTGGGCGGTGACGAGGCCGCCGATGGTGTCGTATTCCTCGTCCGAGAATTCGCTGCCGAAGGCGGCATTGAATTCGGCGATCGGGGTCAGCGCGCTGACGCTGTGGCGGCCGTCCGGCAGCAGCCGGATCTGCGCGTCCGGGTTGCTTTCGTCGTCATGTTCGTCGTCGATGTCGCCGACGATTTCCTCGAGCACGTCCTCGATGGTGACGAGCCCGGCGACGCCGCCGTATTCGTCGACGACCACGGCGAGGTGGTGGCGCGAGGAACGGAATTCCCGCAGCAGCACGTTCAGTCGTTTCGATTCGGGGATCAGCCGCACCGGGCGAATCAGGCCGCGGATGTCGCAGGGTCGCTCGGGCTGTGCCAGGCACTTGAGCAGGTCCTTGGCCAGCA
>CALMWD010000461.1 GCA_937873105.1 uncultured Rhodanobacteraceae bacterium | reverse complement strand
CATCACCGACGTGATCTTCTCCGGCTCGGGCCAGCGCAAGCCGGTGGGCAGCGCCCAGGTCGAACTGATCTTCGACAACTCGGACGGCACGATCCAGGGCGAATACGCCAAGTTCAACGAGATCTCGATCAAGCGCCAGGTCAGTCGCGACGGTCAGTCGAACTACTACCTGAACAACGCCAAGTGCCGCCGTCGCGACATCGTCGACGTCTTCCTCGGCACCGGCCTGGGCGCGCGCAGCTATTCGATCATCGAGCAGGGCATGATCTCGCAGATCGTCGAGGCACGCCCCGAAGACCTGCGCATGCACCTCGAAGAGGCCGCCGGCATCTCGAAGTACAAGGAACGGCGCAAGGAGACCGAGTCGCGCATCAAGTCGACGCGCGAGAACCTGGATCGCCTCAACGACCTGCGCCAGGAAGTCGACAAGCAGCTCGAACACCTGAACCGCCAGGCCAGGCAGGCCGAGCGGTACCAGAAGCTCAAGGAAGAACACGCCCGCGTCGACGCCGAGCTGAAGGCGCTGCATCTGCGCAGCCTGCAAGGCGAGCTGGATGCGCGCGGCCAGGCGATGCGCCAGATCGAACTGCGCGTCGAGCAGCTGACCGCCGAGCAACGCGCGATCGAGGCGCGGCTGGAGGAAGAGCGCGGCAAGCAGATCGAGGCCACCGATCATTTCAACGGCGTGCAGGGCGAGCTGTATCGCGTCGGCGGCGAGATCGCGCGCGTCGAGCAGCAGATCACCTACAACCGCGACCTGGCCGAACGGCTGCAGCGCGCGGCGAAGGAGACCGATGGCGCGTTGAACGAGGTCGCCGAACACATCCGCGGCGACCAGGAACAGATCGATCTGTTGCGACTGGCCCTGGCCGAGGCCGAACCGCAGATCGAAACCCTGCAGGACGAAGCCGAGAACCGCCAGGAAGCGCTGCGCGCCGCCGAAGCCGCCTTGCTCGACTGGCAGTCGCGCTGGGACGCGTATGCCCGCGACAGCGGCGAGTCGGCGCGCGCCGCCGAAGTCGAGCGCACGCGCCTGAACTTCCTCGACAAGCAGTCGCTGGAGGCATCCGGCCGGCTCGCCCTGCTCGAGGACGAGCGCCGCAAGATGGACGTGGCCACGCTCAGCGACGGTGCCGAAGCGCTGCTGCTGCGCCAGGAAGAAACCAGGGAAAAGGTCGAGCAACTGACGACGCTGCTCGACGAACGCAAGCATGCACTCACGACCGTCCAGGAGCAGACGCGCGAGCTGCAGCACCAGTTGAACGACGCGCGCAGCCGCCTGCAGTCGGCGAAGGGACGCCTGTCTTCGCTGGAAGCGCTGCAGCACGCGGCGCTGGGGCAGGAGAAGAACGCGGCGGCGGCCTGGTTCGATGCGGTCGGGCTCGGCCAGTCGCGGCGCCTCGGCGAAGTGCTGGATGTGCAGGAAGGATGGGAACGCGCGATCGAGACCGTGCTCGCCGGCTGGCTGGAAGCCGCGATCGGCGACGCCCCGCACGCGTTCGGCGACGCGCTGGCGAATCTGCGCGAGGGCCAGGTCACGATCATCGAGGCGCAACGCGGCGCGAGCAGCGGTGGCGACCGCCTCTCGGCGCGGGCCCAGGGTCCGGCGGCGGCGATGGCCTTGCTGGACCGCGTGCGTGCCGCCGAGACCTTCGACGAGGCCAAGCGCGTTGCGGCGACGCTGGCGCCGGGCGAATCGGTGATCACCCGCGACGGCGAATGGCTGGGCCGCGACTGGTTGCGCGTGGCCAAAGGCGGCCAGGCCGGCAGCGGCGTGCTCGCGCGCGAACGCGAGCTGCATGCGCTGGCCGAAACCATCCAGACGCTGGACGCGCAGATCGAAGAACTGATCGCCCGCCAGGAAACGCTCAAGCAGGCGAATTTCGACGCCGAACGCGCCCGTGACGACGCCCAGCGCGATCTCTACTTCTCGCACCGCCAGATGTCGGAGATCGCCGGTCAGATCCAGAGCGAGCGCGGCAAGCTGGAAGCGGCCCAGACCCGGACGGCGCGCATCGACGCCGAACTCGCCGAGCTGCGCACCCGCATCGAGCAGGTCGATGCCGACGCACGCGAGGCGCGCGGTCGCCTCGACACCGCGGTGACCCTGATGGGCGACCAGGAGGAGTTGCGCCTGCGCCTCGACGGCGAACGCCGCCAGTTCCTAGAACGCCGCGAAGACGCCCGCGCCGCCGCGCGCGAGGTCACCGACCAGGCGCACCAGCTGGCGCTGAAGATGGAGTCGAAGCGATCCGCCCTGGCCTCGCTGGAGCAGTCGCTCGGACGCATGCTGCAGCAGCTGTCGACGCTGGAATCGCGCAAGTCGGAACTGGCGACGCAGATCGCCACGCAGAGCGATCCCGGGGCCCAGCTCGATGCCGAACTGCGCACGTATCTGGACCAGCGCATGCTGGTCGACAAGCAGCTGATCGAGGCACGCAAGGCGCTGGAAGCCTGCGATCTCGCGTTCCGTGCGCTGGAGCAGGACCGCCATCGCGTCGAACGCGAACTGTCGACCGAACGCGAGAAGCTGTCGGGCGTCCGGCTGGAGGAACAGAGCCTGCGCATGCGTGCCGAGAGCCATGCCGAGGCGATCGCCGGCGCCGGCTTCGCCAGCGAGTCGGTGGCCGCGGAATTGCCGCCGGAGGCCAACATCGCGGACTGGGAAGCGAAGTCGGCCGACCTCGAGCAGAAGATCCGCCGCCTCGAACCGGTGAACCTGGCCGCGATCCAGGAATATGCCGAGCAATCGACGCGCAAGACCTACCTCGACGCCCAGCACGGCGACCTGACGCAGGCGCTGGAAACGCTGGAGGGCGCGATCAAGAAGATCGACCGAGAGACGCGCACCCGCTTCAAGGAAACCTTCGACAAGGTCAACGCCGGCCTGCAGGAGCTGTTCCCGCGCCTGTTCGGCGGCGGCCACGCCTATCTGGAGCTGACCGGCGAAGACCTGCTCGACACCGGCGTCTCGATCATGGCGCGTCCGCCCGGCAAGCGCGTCACCTCGATTTCGCTGCTCTCGGGCGGCGAGACGGCGCTGACCGCGGTCGCCCTGGTGTTCTCGATCTTCCGACTCAATCCGGCGCCGTTCTG
>CALMWD010000460.1 GCA_937873105.1 uncultured Rhodanobacteraceae bacterium | reverse complement strand
CGACACGGTGACGCCGAACCGCCCGCCCTCGCCGTCGGTCGTGGCGACGGCGACCATCAAGGCGCAGCCGGACGGCGAGGCTCTGCTCTCCGCTCCGGCCGCCGGCATCGTCCGCGCGGCGGGCGCCTTCCCGCGCGTCGGTCAGGCGGTCAGGAAAGGCCAGGCGCTCGCCCTGCTGGCGCCCCGTCTCGGCGGCGAAACCGACCAGGCGTCGCTCGACGCCGGCGCCCGCAAGGCGAAGATCGGATTCGAACAGGCGCGACGCGAGCGCGAGCGCATGGAGTCGCTGTTCAGGGACGAAGCGATTGCCGAGAAGCGCCTGCTCGAAGCCCGCGCCAACGAGAAGCTGGCCCAGGCCGAGCTCGATGCCGCGCGGGCGCGTGCCGCGCAGACCTCCGGCGGCGCCGGCATCGCGATCCGGTCGCCGATCGACGGCACGGTCGCCGACGTGCCGGTGACCCCGGGCGCCTTCGTCACCGAGGGCGCGCCGCTGTTCCATGTCGCCAACAGCGGTCGCCTCTGGCTCGCGGCCCGCGTACCCGAGAGCGACATGGGCCGGATCGGCACCCCGACCGGCGCAAGCTTCACGGTCGACGGCTTCGATGGCGCGTTTTCCGTCGATGGCGACAACGGCCGCCTGATCGCGGTGGGCGGGGTCGTCGATGCGGCAACGCGCACCGTGCCGGTGATCTTCGAATTCGCCAACCCGGAGAACTCGCTCCGGCTCGGCATGACCGCGAAGGCGCGGATCTTTGCCGGCGCCGGCAAGGAGTCGGTGCTGATTCCGGCGAGCGCGGTGCAGGATGAAAGCGGCACGCAGGTCGTCTACGTGCAAACCGGAGGTGAATCCTTCGAACGACAGATCGTTCAGACCGGCGCCCGCGATGGCGACCGGGTCGCCATCCTGTCGGGCGTGGAACCGGGGCAGCGGGTGGTCAGCCAGGGCGCCTACCTGATCCGCCTGTCCACATCGAAGTCCGGTCCTGCCGGCCACGCGCATTGAGGGACGGCCATGATCGGTCAAATCATCCAGTGGTCCCTGCGCAACCGGCTGTTCGTCGTGCTCGGCGCGCTGCTCCTGCTCGTCTGGGGAGGCTACCAGACGACGCGGACGCCGGTCGACGTGTTTCCCGACCTGACCGCGCCGACGGTCACCGTCGTCACCGAGGCCGAAGGCATGGCGCCGGCCGAGATGGAGGCGCTGGTCACCTTCCCGATCGAGACCGCGCTGAACGGGGCGCCGGGCGTGCGCCGCGTGCGTTCGGCGACCAAGATCGGCCTGTCGACGATCACCGTCGAGTTCGCCTGGGGCACCGACGGCTACCTGGCCCGCCAGATCGTCGCCGAAAGGCTGCAGATGGCCAAGGCGTCGTTGCCGCCCGGGATCGACGCGCCGATCATGGCGCCGGCGGCGTCGGTGATGGGCGAGATCATGTTCATCGGGCTGACCTCCGCGAAGCCCGGCGAGCATTCGACGGTGGCGCTCAAGAACACGGCCGACTACGTCCTCCGCAAGCGCATCCTCGCGGTGCCGGGGGTCGCCGAGGTCCTGCCGATCGGCGGCGATCTGCAGCAGTTCCAGGTCACGCTGAAACCCGAGCGGCTGGCGGCCTACGGTCTGACCGTCGACGAGGTGGTGAAAGCCGTCACCGGCGCCAACAAGAACGCCGCCGCCGGCTTCTACGCCGAGAACGGGCAGGAGTACCTGATCCAGGGCATCGGCCGCGTGCGGCGCGTCGAGGATGTCGCGGAGGCCGTGATCGCGGTGAAGAACGGGCAGCCGGTGCTCGTCCGTCACGTCGCCGACGTGGCGCTCGGCGCCGCCGTCGCGCGCGGCGTCGGGTCGACAAGCGGCAAGCCGGCGGTCGTGCTCGGCATCCAGCGCCAGCCCTCGGCCAACACGCTCGAACTGACGCGGATGCTCGACGCCACCATCGCCGACATTCAGAAGTCGCTGCCCGCCGGCATGAAGATCGAGAGCCGCCTGTTCCGCCAGGCCGACTTCATCGAGGTATCGATCAAGAACCTGCTCGGCGCGCTGCGCGACGGGGCGATCCTCGTCGTCGCCATCGTCTTCGCCTTCCTGCTCTCGGTGCGCTCGACGGCGATCACGCTGGTCGCGCTGCCGCTCTCGATCGTCGCCACCATCCTGGCGATGAAGGCGCTGGGCGCGACGATCAACACGATGACCCTGGGCGGCATCGCGATCGCCCTCGGCGCCCTGGTCGACGACGCGATCATCGTCGTCGAGAACATCGTCCGCCGCTTGCGGCAAAACCATGCCAAGCCCGAGCACCAGCGCGAATCGGCGATGCACGTGGTCTTTATGGCGACCCGGGAGATCCAGGGCTCGATCGTTTTCGCGACGCTGATCATCATGCTGGTCTTCGTGCCGCTGTTCTTCCTGTCGGGCGTCGAGGGCCGGCTGATGGCGCCGCTCGGCCTCGCCTACGTGATCTCGCTGTTCGCCTCGCTGCTGGTGTCGGTTACCGTCACGCCGGTGCTGGCGTCGATGTTCCTCGGCAAGTCCAGCGAAGTCCGGAGGCATCGCGAGCCCCGCTTTGTCGAGTGGCTGCGCGCGGCCTACCGGCGCTCGCTGGACGCGACGGTGACGCGCTGGAAGACGATCGCGCTGGCCAGCGGCGGCCTGCTCGTCGCGGCGCTGATCGGGCTGGGCGCTGCCGGTCAGTCCTTCCTGCCGGACTTCAACGAAGGCACCTTGACCGTGGGCGTCGAGACGGTTCCCGGTACCGCGCTGGCCGAATCGGCCCGGCTCGGCCAGATGGTGGAAGAGGTCCTGCTGACCTATCCGGAAGTGGTCGCCACGGCGCGGCGGACCGGTCGCTCGCCGCTCGATCCGCACGCGCTCGACGCACACCAGTCGGAAATCGAGGTCAGCCTGAAAATGAAGGATCGCGGCAAGGAGGAATTCCTCGCCGCCCTGCGCGCCGACTTCGCCAGGCTGGCCGGCGTCCAGGTCGTGGTCGGACAACCGATCTCGCACCGCATCGACCACATGCTCTCGGGGACGCGCGCCAACATCGCCGTGAAGATCTTCGGCGCCGAATTGCCGGAACTGCGCAGGCTGGCCGGGCAGGTCAAGAGCGTCATGCAGCGGGTCGAAGGCGCTGTCGACGTCCAGCCCGAGCAACAGACCGACATCCCCTTCCTGACCGTCAGGTACCGGCGCGATGCGCTGGCGCGGCACGGCCTGTCGGTGGCGGATCTGTCGGAAAGCATCGAGGTGGCGTTCAACGGTATCGCGGTCTCGAAAGTCGCGCAGGGCCAGGCGACCTTCGATCTCGTCGTGCGTTACGACCCGGCGGTTCGCGGCAATCTGGATGCCATCCGCGCGACCCTGGTGACGACGCCGACCGGCGCGCGCCTGCCGCTTTCGGCGCTGGCCGACATCGAGAATGACCGCGGGCCGTATTTCATCAACCGCGAGAACGTCCAGCGCAAGATCGTCGTGATGGCCAACGTCGCCGGACGCGACCTGCAGAGCGTGGTCGCCGAAATGCAGGCGAAGCTGGCGGCGGAAGTGAAGCTGCCGGCCGGCTATCACATCGAATTCGGCGGCCAGTTCGAGTCGGCGGCGGAAGCCTCGCGTGTGCTGCTGCTGCTCGGCTCGGTCGTGGTGGTCGGCATCTTCCTGCTGCTTTTCGTCGCCTTCCATTCGGCCCGCGACGCCTGCCTCGTCATGCTCAATCTGCCGCTCTCGATCATCGGCGGCGTCGCCGGCGTCCATCTTGCCGGCGGCGTCGTGACGATCGCCTCGATCATCGGGTTCATCACGCTGTTCGGCATCGCGACGCGCAACGGCGTGATGATGATCGCGCACATCCACCACCTGGTCGAACACGACGAGGTCCAGAACGTCCTGGAGGCGGTCAAGCGCGGCGCCGAGGAGCGGCTGATCCCGATCCTGATGACCGCGCTCGCCGCCGGCCTGGCGCTCGTCCCGCTGGCGCTGTCGGCCGGGCAGCCCGGCTCGGAAATCCAGGCGCCGATGGCCGTCGTCATTCTCTGCGGGCTGATCTCGTCGACCGCGCTCAACATGGTCGTGGTGCCTGCCCTCTACCTGCGCTTCGGTGCCGTGCGGCGTGCGCTCGAAACCGGAACCACCTTGCGTCGCCGCACTGCCGGCGTGGAAGGTCGAGGCGGATCATGAACCGATCGATCCTGGTTGCCCGTGCCGCCCTCCTGCGCCTGCCACCGATCCTGAAACAACCTCCATCTGAAAGGAATACGCCCATGAACATCAAATCCCTGATGTCCGCGTTCGTTCTCGCGACGCTGTGGACCGGTCCGGCGTTCGCCGCCGACAGGCACGACCACGCCGACCACAAGCCGATCCATGGTGGCGTGGTGGTCGAAGCGGGCCATCTCGACCTGGAGCTGGTCGCCAGGCCGGAGAGCCTGACGCTCTATCTCGCCGACGGCGACAAGGCGGTCAGCAGCGCCGGAGCCAGGGCCAGCGCGACCGTCTACGCGGGTGGCGACAAGACCCCCGTGACTTTCGAATCCGCCGGCGACAACAGGCTGGTTGCCAGAGGCAGTTTCAAGACCGGGGTTGGCGTTCGCGTCGCGGTGGTCGTGGCCCTGCCCGGCCAGCCGGAAGCGAAGGCGAACTTCAAGCTGAAGTAGGGCGTGCCCGGTCCCGGCGCGGTCCTTGCCCCGCCCCTTGCGCTGCCGCTCCACTCCCTGGCCGAAGGCGCCGGGAAGATTCAGGACAATTTCGATCTGGAAATGGAATGGCGCCTAATGCACCGTACACACCATGCACGGGTCGAACGAGCGGACGACGTGCTCGATGGTCGGCGGCGCGCCTTCGCCGACGGGAAGGCCGACCAGCGCCTGTTCCAGCGGTCCGGGCCGGCCATCGGCGTCGCGCGGCGAGAAATTCCAGGTGGTCGGCGCGATGATCTGGTAGCGCTCGATGCGGCCGCGGTCGATGCTCAGCCAATGACCGAGGCTGCCGCGCGCCGCTTCGACCAGTCCGGCGCCCTGCCCGGACTCGGGAAGCGCCGCCGCGTGGCAGAACGGCTCGCCGGGAACGATCGCGCGTAGCCAGCGCTCCATCGCCGGCACGACGCTGGCCAGTTCGATCATGCGGGCGGCGACACGGGCGGTGACGCTGGCGCCATGGCGCGCGACCAGATCGCGCGCCAGCGGTTGCCCGGCGACGACCTGGCGGGCCAGCGCGCCGGTCTCGACAATCCGGCCGCCATAGCGCGGCGCCTTGCACCAGGTGTAGGCCTCGGCCTTGTCGGCATCGACGTAGGTCTCGCCCTCCGCCGGATGCCGCGCGGGACCGTCGACCAACCAGGCGTGGCGACCGTCCTCGCTGATTTTTCCGGTTTCCAGGGCGTCGACCGCGCCACCCGTCTGCCAGACGCCGCCGGGGAACATGCCGTAGGCGCCATAGGACAGGAAACCATCGCCGGCGCGGCCGACCCTTTCCAGCGACAGGTCGTACGCGGTCCGCAGGAAGGCCGGGAAGTCGCCGCCGCGCTCCTCGCCCCAGGCGCGCAATTCCGCCTCGCTTGCCAATGCCGCGAAGGACTCCAGCGCATCGCCGATCAGCACGCCCTCAAGGAAGGCGCGGAAACCGCGCAGCAGGGCCAGGATGCGGACCGCCTCGGCGCTGCCGATCGCCCGGGTGCCGCCGCCGGGCTGCAGGGCCAGGGTGTGCGGCCACTTGCCGGCGAGAAACCCGAGCAGTTTCAGGAAATCGGCGCGCGCGGCCAGCACCGCCGGCGCGGCGCTGCCTTTCACCGCGGCAAAACGCGTGGCGACCGCGGCGTGCCAGTGGCGGCCGACGTAGCCGGAGCGAACGAAATCCGGCATGAAGAAAAGATAGAAATGCGTCAGGTGGTCGGCAAGGTTCTCCGTCGCCTGGATCAGGTGCCGGGCCAGGCGGCCATTCGCGGGCATTTCGACGCCGCACAGGGCGGCCAGCGCCGCGGCGGCGGCAGCCGATTGCGCCACCGAACAGATGCCGCAGATGCGCGGCACGACGACCAGCGCATCCGCCGCCGCGCGACCGGTCAGGATCTGCTCGAAACCGCGAAACAGCGGTGCGTTGACGTGCGCCGCCACGACCTGACCGGCATCGACGTCGAGACTGATCTCGAGATCGCCTTCGACGCGATTGAACGGCCCGAGGACGATGCGCGTCACTTGGCCGGCTTCCGGACGGCCGGGCGCACCACCGGATGATCGGCCGCGGCGTTGTCGCGCACGCGCTTCGGTGTCGCCGATTTGGAAAGGACGGAGAGGGCGATGAACCACGCCTTCGGCATGTCGGTCGGCAGCCCGATCGGGATGCCGGCGATCTTCGGCGTCTCCTGGAACGGGTGGCCGGGCGCTTCGAAGCCTGGCTCGGTGCAGGCGATGCAGGCAAATCCGCCCCGCAGGCAGGAGCCATTGCCGTTCCACGTCCGGACATTGCAGTCGGCATGCGCCTGCGTGCCCTTGCAGCCGAGGTTTTCCATCAGGCAGCCGAGATCCGAGTGCTGCCGGGCGCTGGCCTTGA
>CALMWD010000459.1 GCA_937873105.1 uncultured Rhodanobacteraceae bacterium | reverse complement strand
GCTCGTGTTCGAGGCGCGCGACTGGACCCACGGCGTGCTCGTCGGCGCCTCGATGGCGTCCGAGACCACGGCCGCCGCGACCGGCGCGGTCGGCGTGGTGCGGCGCGATTCGATGGCGATGAAGCCGTTCTGCGGCTACAACTTCGGCGACTACTTCGCGCACTGGCTGAGCTTCGGCCGCGCCGGCGCGAAGCTGCCGAAGATCTTCCACGTCAACTGGTTCCGCAAGGGCAGCGACGGCAAGTTCCTGTGGCCGGGCTTCGGCGACAACCTGCGCGTGCTGGAATGGATGCTCAAGCGTTGCGAGGAGCGCGTCGACGCCGTCGACACGCCGATCGGCCGCCTGCCCAGGAAGGGCGATCTGAACGTCGACGGCCTGAAGCTGTCCGAGCATGCGCTCGACCTGCTTCTTCAGGTCGACGAACAAGGCTGGGCGCGCGAGTTCGAGGCCATCGCCGAATATCTCGACGAGTTCGGCGGCCGCACCCCGCCGGCACTCAAGGCCGAAGCCGCGCGCATCGCGGCGGAACTGCCCCCGGTCGAGAAGAAGGTCGCCTGCAGCGCGCGTCGCGGGCGCCGCTCAGTCCGGGCGGGCGCCGTCGCGACGACCGTGTTCGGTGACGCGGTCGTACTGCGCCTGACGATGTTTCGATGCGGCCACGATGGCATGGGCGCGGCGGTTGGCGGCGGCTTCCAGCGCCGTGCAGTTGTCCATCTCAGGCAGGTCGAGGATCGTGTCGTCCACCGCGCGGGCCGCTTCGCGGGCAATCTCGGCGTGGCCGAGTTCGTGTACGTGGAGCGCCTCGTGGAAATCGGCGAAGCGCCGTTGCATGGCCTTGCTGCCGCCTTCGAGCTCGGGCATCGTGATGATCAGGTCGAGTCGAGTCTCGTTCGAGGTGATGCGACAGCGACCGTCGGCCTCGCGCCACCATCGGAACGACCAACGGATGTTCCACTTCGTGTGGCCGTGAAAGATCTCGCCGCCTTCCCGAATCGGCGTGGCGGCGTTCAGGGCCTGACGCAGGGTCTGGCCGCGTTGCGGGTAGGCCGTGTAACTCGCTTCGTCCAGCGTTTCGACCACCTCGGCATGGGCGGACGGCGCGAGGCTGCATAGCGTGACCGCGATGGCCGCGGCGAAGGCGATGCGGCCCTTCACGGCGCGTCCGGCTTCAGGCTCGGGCGTTCTTCGAGGTCCGGGAAGAACGGGACGCCGGCGCGCACCATCTGCGGGGGCGGGCGCGGGCGCTTCTCGATGACCAGGATGCTGTCGTAGTAGTGCATGGACTGCGTGCTGGCGGTGAACCCGTCCGGCACGAGTTCGTCGTCGCGCGAATGGAAGGCGTTGAGCTTGTCGATCAGCCGCTTCGAGAACTCGACGAAGGTCTGCGGCTGGCGCAGGCCGCCGCCGAATTCCTCCCAGTAGCTCGTGTGCAGGTCCTCGCACAGGTAGACGCCGTTCGCGGCGATGCGCGGGTACAGGTGCAGCAGGGTGTTGATCTGCTGCTGCATGTGATGGCCGCCGTCGTCGATCAGGAGGTCGATGCGCCCGGCGCGTTCGGCGATCTGGGCGAGGAACGCAGGGTCTTCCTGGTCGCCGATCAGGATCTCGGTGCCGGGCGCGGCCAGCGCGCGGGCGCGTTCCTCGATGTCGACGCCGATGATGCGCGCCTTCGGGCCGAAGTACTCGCGCCACATCTGCAGCGAACCGCCATGGTAGACGCCGATCTCGACGATGGTGCAGGCGCTCCCGCGGAAGCGCGCGAAGTGGCGGTGGTAGACGTCGAAATAGTGGGCCCACTTCGACATCAGCCGGCCCCGGTGGCGGTCGAAGAAATCCTGCAGCGGATTGCCGCTCGAGACCGGTGCCGGCGGACTGATACTGAAGCTGAACTCGATCGGCGGCTGGCTCATGGCCGGGTCGCCCGTGCGCGACGGATCGCATCGCGACTGTCGAGGGCGGCGCCGCGCGCGGCTTCGGCGAAGTCCTCGCCGCTTCCGGCATAGAGGATGGCGCGCGAGGAATTGATCATCAGGCCGCCCGCCGTCGTGGTGCCGGCACGCACGGTCGCGTCGATGTCGCCGCCCTGGGCACCAATGCCGGGCACGAGCAGGGGCAGGTCGCCGACGAGGCTGCGCACGCGCGCCAGTTCGTCCGGGAAAGTGGCGCCGACGACGAGCGCGTTCTGGCCGTGCCGGTTCCACGGACCCGCCACGAGTTCGGCGACGTGTTCGTAGAGCCTCCGCCCGTTCGCGAGTTCGAGGTTCTGCAGGTCCGAGCCGCCCGGGTTGCTGGTCCGGCAGAGCACGATCAGGCCGCGCTCCGGGTACGACAAGTACGGTTCGACCGAGTCGAAGCCCATGTACGGATTCACCGTCAGCGCGTCGGCGCGGTAGCGCTCGAAGGCTTCGCGCGCGTACTGCTCGGCGGTGGCGCCGATGTCGCCGCGCTTGGCG
>CALMWD010000458.1 GCA_937873105.1 uncultured Rhodanobacteraceae bacterium | reverse complement strand
CGCGCCCCCACGGGTCCTTGCTCAGGCGATCCATGTAGCCGCCGTTGCGCCAGTTCGGCGCCTGCGGACTGCCGGCGGGCTTCTGGATCAGCGCATCCAGGCCCTGGTCGGTGCTCGGATACGTGAAGTTGTCGAGCTTGTACAGGTTCAGCGCGGTGGTGAAGCCCTGCACGTCGGCCTTGGCCTTGGCGATCATGGCGTCGTCGGTGCGGCCGATCACCCGCGGCACCACGATGGCCGCGAGGATCGCCAGGATCACGACCACCACCAGCACTTCGATCAGCGTGAAGCCATGCGCGCCGCGAACCTGCATCGTCAACACCTTGCCGTGAATGGGAACGGCCGTGATCATACCCGAGCACTCCTTCCGAACCGGAACCCGACGTTGAACCCGAGCAATGCCGAACTCGCCCGCCGCGACCTCGCCCGGGTCTGGCATCCGTGTACGCAGATGCGTGACCACGAGACGCTGCCGATGGTTCCGATCCGCAGCGCGCAAGGCGCGTGGCTCACCGACTACGACGGAAAGCGCTACCTCGATGCGGTTTCGAGCTGGTGGGTGAATCTGTTCGGCCATGCCCACCCGCGCCTCGATGCGGCCCTGCGCGACCAGATCGGCACGCTCGAACACGTCATCCTCGCCGGATTCACGCATGAACCGGCGATCCAGCTCGCCGAACGTCTGGTCGAACTGGCCCCGCCCGGATTGACCCGCGTGCAATATGCGGACAACGGGTCCAGCGCCGTCGAAATCGCGCTCAAGCTCGCCTTCCACCATTGCCGCAACCGCGGCGATGCGCGCCGCACGCAATTCATCGCGCTGGCGGGCGGCTATCACGGCGAAACACTCGGCGCCCTGTCCGTCACCGACATTCCGCTGTACCGCGAAACCTACGCACCGCTGCTGCTGACACCGCTGACCGTGATGTCGCCCGATGCAACGCAGGCGGCGCCCGGTGAAACATCGTTCGATGTCGCCACGCGCGCCGCCGATGCGCTCGATGCCCTGCTCGCACGGCAGGGCGACACGGTCTGCGCACTCATCGTCGAGCCGCTGGTGCAATGCGCCGCCGGCATGCGCATGCACGATCCCGAGTATCTGCGCCGCGCCCGCGCCGCCTGCGACCGCCATGGCGTGCTGCTGATCGCCGACGAGATCGCCGTCGGCTTTGGGCGCACCGGCACCCTGTTCGCCTGCGAACAGGCAGGCATCTCGCCCGATCTGATGTGCCTGTCGAAAGGACTCAGCGGCGGCTATCTGCCGCTGTCCGCCGTACTCGCGACCGAGGCCATCTATCAGAGTTTTTACGACGAATACGCGAGGCTGCGCGCCTTTCTGCATTCGCACAGCTATACCGGCCATGCACTGGGCTGTCGGGTTGCACTGGAAGTGCTGAACGTATTCCGCGATGAACCTGTGCTCGAACGCAACCACGCGCTCGCAAAGCACCTGGCGAGTGCCATCGCGCCGCTGGGCAAGCACCCGAACGTGCGCCATGTCCGCCAGACCGGATTGATTGCCGCATTCGATCTGGTGCAGGCCGATGGCCGCGCATTCGACTGGACCGAACGCCGCGGCCTGCGCGTGTATCGTCATGGACTCGAACGCGGCGCATTGCTGCGCCCGCTGGGTCACACCATTTACTTCATGCCGCCCTACTGCATCACGCCCGACGAGATCGACCTCATGGTCGGCATCGCGCGCGAGGGCATCGAACTCGCCATTGCCTGAGGCCCCATGCGACGCATCCGACTGTTCATCGATCAACCGCTTCAGGTCGGCCATTCCGCCACACTGTCCGAAGCCGCCGCGAACCACGCGGTGCGCGTGCTGCGCCTGCGCGAAGGCGATGCCGTCACCCTGTTCAATGGCGATGGCCACGACTATTCGGGCCAGATCCTGCTCGGCAAGCGCGAAGCGCGCGTGCAGATCGACAGTGCCGCAGCCATCGACAACGAATCACCGCTCGCGATCACGCTGGTTCAGGCGATCGCGCGCGGCGAGAAAATGGATTTGATTCTCCAGAAAGCGACCGAACTCGGCGTCGCGCGCGTACTGCCGGTGACAAGCGATCGCACCGAGGTAAAGCTCGACGAGGACCGCGCCGACAAGCGCATCCTGCACTGGCAGCGCGTGCTCGAATCGGCCTGCGAGCAATGCGGGCGCGCGCAGATTCCGCAGATCGAGTCGCCGCTCACGCTGGAACGCGCGGCGCGACTGCTCGCCGACGAAACCGACACGAAACTGGTGCTGCATCCTGAAGGCGGGCGACCGTTGTCGCAGATCGACTGCGGCGAATCCGTGTCCATCGCGATCGGCCCCGAAGGCGGCTTTTCCGACCGCGACCTCGCCGTGCTCGATCAGGCCGGATTCCAGCGCATCACGCTCGGACCGCGCGTGCTGCGCACCGAAACTGCGGGCCTGGCGACATTGGCTGCCTTGCAGGCCCGCTTCGGCGATTTCGTCTGATCAGAACGGCCCCGCCATCGGCCCGGCACCATCGATGCGCTGACCGTACCAGCGACCGCCGCTGTAGAAGAACACGCTGTCGCCAAGCAGTACGCTGCGCGCGTCGTTCGTCAATGCGCCGCCACCCGGAAAGATCGCGGGCCGCATCCGGTTGGCGGTCACCGCGCCATTCGCGTCAATATCGAACGTGAGCACGCCCGTGTAGGCCCAGGGCAGAAGCAACCATGGATCGGACGAGTACACGCCTTCATGCACCGCCATCGGAATGGCGATGCGCTGCATGCCATTGGTGGTGGCTGCGGCGGCGATGGCGCGGTGATCGCGCAGCAGCTCGCTGTCGCTGCCGCGTCCACCGACGACCTGACGCCACGACTCGCGCGGATGCGCACGGTCGCGCTGATCGAACACGCTCACCTTCATGCCCTGGAACCACGCCATGCCGGGTGCATCGCCGTTGCTGCCGGGCACCGCCAGCGCGTCTTTGCCGACACCGAGCAGAAAGCCGCCCGGCAGCGGATGCAGATAGGCCGAATAGCCTGCGACTTCCAGCGCCGAATCGAGCTTCGGGTCGAGTGGATCGGACAGGTCGATGGCGTACAGCGGATCGGTTCGGTAGTAGCTCACGGCATAGGCGACATCGCCATTGAAGCGCACGCCATAAGGTTGCTCATGCGGCGGCCCGATGGGATCCGGACGCTGGGCATTGGGCAAGGTGGCAATCGTCTTCAGTCGCGCATCGCCCACTTCGCGCAGCACACTCAACTCGAACAGCGAGCGCGAATTCCACGACCACGAATGATCGGTGATGACGCGCAGATCGCCGTTGTGCTCGCTGAAGCGCAAGGCGCTATCGACACCCTGCACGCCGATCGCTCCGGACACCGAGCCGGTGCCGCGATAGTCGAGCGCAGGCAGCGCGATCTTGTGGATGTCGAGGCGACTGTCGCCCGGCGGCACGATGCCGTTGGTGAAACGATATTCCGACGTCGCCATGTACCACGCACCCGCTGCGACGTAAGACACGTCGGTGCGTGCGAACACCGATGCGAAACCGGCCTCGGCCAATGCGTCGAGATCGAACCGCGATACCGTGGACAGTATGCGTTCGTAAGCGTTCGGCGCAAAATTCGGCACCCAGATATCGGCCAGCGTCGCCATCGGCCGCCACTCGCCGCCATCGAGTCGCCATTTCGGCAGTACGGCGCCGGTATCGTCGGTGCCGACCACGAAGCCGCTGGCGAACAGCAACTGCTTCCCGATCAGCCGACTGGTCGAGAACGAACCCTGTAGTTCGATGCGATGACGCTCCGCCAGCGAACCGTCCGGCGCCACGTCGTAGATCAGTGCCAGCGTGTTCGCATCGGTCGGATTGATGCCCAGGCAATTTGCCACCGATGCGGTGGCGAACGGCGAACGCCCGGCTAGCACGATCAATGTCGTGTGCCCGTCGCGCACGACGGCGTGCAACCCGATCAAGGCGCCGGGAACGGCGGGCGAATACGCATGCAGCTCCTGCGCCCGACCGGTCGCGCCATCCAGTCGATGCACGCGCAGCGGCAATGTTCCGGCCCATGCCGTGTCGGCGCTGAACACCAGATCGCCGACACGCTTCACGCGGTCGTATTCGCCGACGCCGGATTCCTGAATGTTGGTATCGCTTCCCGCCACTGTCGGCGCAGGAGGGGACGTCGAGAAATCAACACAGCCCTCAACGCCGTATGTCGGGTTGCTGCGAACGGTTTCCGCCACGAAATGCGCGAGCGCGGCGGTGTCGCTGAACTTCGCGAGCGCTGCGGCATGTACGCGCGTGTTCGGCGCAGGCGTGTAGCGTGACAACGCCTTCGCCGGGCGCTGCCAGAACGTGCCCTGGTCATCCGACAGCGTGATCGTGGCAATGGCGTCGTCCTGCCCACGGAATTGAAATTGCGTTTGTCCGCCCGCCTCGGCGACAAGGCGGCAGGTGGGCGTACACAGCCGCCGCATGCGCTGGGCATGCAGCAATCCGGTGCCGATCTCGCCCTGAGCGAACGCCCAGGTTGGTTCGCCAGCGCGGTCGTATCCGATTGACACCGAACCAACCCAGCGGCCTTGCTGGATGAGCATCTGCCCATGCCCGCCATCGACGGGATCGAACCAGAATCCCGAGCGATCGCCCAGACTGAAATCGCGATTGACGACGTAGCGCAGCAATTCGTGACTGCGCGTACGTCCGTCGAGCTGCATCTGAATATGCGCGTGATCTTCATCGCGGCGCTCGAACGTCATCTGCCCCGCGAGCGTTGCACCCGCCAAGCGCTGCTGCTGCACATCCCACTTCGCACGGTATAGCGGCAGACTGACCCGACCCGCTCCAGCCCGAACCGCGCCACCGAACCACCAGCGCGGCTGGCCTTGCTCGTCAAAGTCGGCCAACAGCGCAGAACTCACAGCGCCCGAAGGTGCGATCGTCAACGCCCAGCCGGGATCGCCCGGATCCCACCACACGTCGGTGCGCTCCGCTCCGGCGACAGCGGTGTAGTCGCGCTGCGCAAGAACCGACATCGAAAACAGCAGGGCAAGACCAGCGAACAGCCAACGGCGCATGATGTTTCTCCTCATTCGTCGTGGCTGCCGACGCGGCGAAACAGCGTTTCCCCCAACCATCGCCATTGCGGCGATGGGCGCCCTGCGACGGGGGTCAGCCCGCCGCGCTACGCACCGGCATCGGCTGCTGCGGCCAGCGCTTCAGAATGCTGGCCTTGATGCCCGCCGCGTCGAGACCGACCTCATGCAGCAACTGTTCGCGTGTCATGTGCTCGATGAACAGATCGGGCAACCCGAGGTGCAGGATCGGCGTGTTCAGCCCGTTTGCCGCCAGCAGATCGGCCACGGCGCTGCCTGCACCGCCCATCACGGCGTTGTCCTCGATGGTCACGAGTCCGGCGTGGGTGCGCGCCATTTCCAGCAC
>CALMWD010000457.1 GCA_937873105.1 uncultured Rhodanobacteraceae bacterium | reverse complement strand
CTGCTCGGTCCGCTCGGTGCCGACACCCTGCGCGCGGTCGTCGCGCTCGACCTCCTGCATGCCGAGGAAGCCCTGCGCCAGCAGGACGTCGCGCGTTACCAGGCCCTGGTCGGGCAGGCGCGCGAAGCCCTGGCCTTCGGTTTCGATCTGGAAGCTGCGAGCACCCGCGACGTGCGCCTGAAGCTGGCCCAGCTCGCGGCGTACAAGCCCGCGCCTTGGCCGGAGCTCGGCGCCGCGCTCACGCAACTGGTCAACCTGCGCCACACCCACGATGTCGCCCGCGGGGTCGAACGATGACCTTGTACCGGCTGCTGCTGTTGTTGCTGGTGGCAGCCGTGCTCGGAGCGCTGGCCGTGCACGCATTGCGCGGCGACACCGGTTACGTGCTGATCCAGCGCGGCGACATCGCGATCGAAACCACCTTGGTGAACGCCGTCTTCCTGCTGCTCGCGGCGCTGGCCCTGCTGTACGTGCTGCTGTGGCTGGTGCGCTGGCCGCTGCGGCTGTGGCGCTCGGGCGCACGCCGCGGCGCGCGCCGACGCTTCCTCGACGGCATGGTCGCGCTCGTGGCCGGACGTCCGAATCGCGCCGTCCAGCAACTGCTCAAGGCCGGCAAGCTGCCGTCGCTGAAACTGCCGGCACTGATCGCCGCCCAGGCAGCGGCGCACGCGCGTGGCGATCGCGCCGAAGAGTCGCGCCTGCTCGACCTGCTGACCGAAGCGGCCGAGACCCACGACCTGGCCACCGAGCTGCGCGCGCGCAACGAGTTGCTCGACGGCCGCGCCGGCGCCGCCATCGAAATGCTGGTGCCGCTGTCGCAGGCGTCGCGGCTGTCGCCGATGGGTGCGCGCTGGCTGGTCGAGGCCTTCTGCGCCCGCAAGCGCGCGCGCGAAGCCCTGGCGCACTTGCCGCGCATCCGCCAGAGCCAGCAATTGCCGCCGGAGGAGCTGGCGCGCTTCGTCTGCCGGGTGCTGGTGGCGGCGATCGAACAGGCCACCGACGCGATCAACCTGCATGCCCTCTGGGCCGATCTCAACCGGGACGAGAAGCGCATCGCCGAGGTGGCGGTCGCGTATGCGAAACGGTCGGTGCAGCTGAACCTGATCGGCCAGGCCGCCCAGGAGATCGAGGCGACCTTGAAGCATGGCTGGTCGCCGGCCCTGGTGCTGGCCTATGGCGCCCTGCCGCCGGACGCCAAGGTCGCGCCGCGCCTGAAGACCGCCGAAGGCTGGCTGGAGACGCATGCGGACGATCCGGCCCTGCTGCTGACCTTGGGCCGTCTCAGCCGCCAGGAACATGCCTGGATCAAGGCCGAGGACTACCTGCGCCGGGCCCTTGCCTTCGGCGCCGGCAGCGAAGCCTGGGAAGAACTCGGCCGCTGCTATGCCGAGCAGGGCGACGCGGAGCGCGCCGCGAAAGCGCTGGCCAATGCCTTGTCGGTGCAGCACGGCGAGGCACCGGCCTCGCTGATCGCCAAGCACAGCGTCGACGACCTGCTGGCGCCCCTGCCCGTCGCCGAGGAACGCGACGACATGGGCATTCCGCGGCTGCGGCGCTGAGCGTGCATCAATACGCCGTTGGGGATCGCGGCTCAGACCTTCAATCCCGCCCGCGACGCGAGGATGGCCGCGATCACGTCCGGCGCATATTCGAACGAGTCGTAGTACAGGCGTTCGTCCGGCAGGCCGGCGGCAAGAAAGCGGTGGCGCGCGGCCTCGATCATCGCCGGCGGCCCGCTCATGTAGACGTCGAACGGCGACAAGTCGGGGAAGTCGGCGAGCACGATCTCGTGCACGGCGCCGCGGCGGAAGCGGGCCGACTCCGCCGCATCGGCTTCCGACAATACCGCCGTGTAAGCAAAGGCGGGATGACGCGCGGACCATGCCGCCGGCAGTTCCGGCAGGTACAGGTCGGGCGCATGGCGCGCGCCCCAATACAGGTGGATCGGACGCGCGCTGCCGAGGTGCAGGAAGTGCTCGACGATGGCCTTGACCGGCGCGAAGCCGGTGCCGCCGGCCATGAAGATCATCGGCCGCTCCGAATCCTCGCGCGCGACGAAGGTGCCGAGTGGCCCCTCGATGCGCAGCAGCGAACCGACCGGATAGGCGTCGAACAATTGCTGGGTGAAGCCGCCGCCGGGCACCTTGCGCACGTGCAACTCGATCAGGCCGGCATCTTCCGGCGCATTCGCGATCGAGAACGCTCGGCGCTTGCCTTCCGGCAACAACACGTCGAGGTACTGCCCGGCCAGCCAGCGGAACGGTTCGCCCTTCGGCGGCTTCAGGCGCACGCGCAGCACGTCCTCCGCGAGCCGGTCCTTCTCGACGATCTTCACCGCGATCATGCGCCGCGGCAGGTCGGCCACGCTCGGCACCTCGCGCACCGCGATGGTCAGGTCGGACTGCGGGTGCGCCTGGCACAGCAACACGTCGCCGCGGGCGCGTTCGGCCTCGCTCAGCGCCCGTGCCGACGACGACTGCGCGCACTCGCCCTCGATCACCCGCGCCCGGCAACTGCCGCAGGAGCCGCTCAGGCAGGAATAGGGCAGCGCATAACCCGCGCGCCGCGCCGCGGCCAGCACCGACTCGCCCTCGTCCACGTCGAACTGGTGCCCGCTGGGCAGGATGGTGATGTGGTGGCTCATCTCGGGTCTCGAAGTGCTTGCCTGCGCCGGTTTGGATCAGCGTGCATAACCGGCTTCGCGCTGTGCACGCAACGCCAGCACGAGCACGGTATCCAATGCGGCGACGTATCGGTACAGGGCGACATAACCTCCCGCGTCGCGACCGATCACCAGTTCACGCATCTGCATGGGCGTCGGTCGCCCGATCAATGGATTGCTGGCGAGCACGTCGATGGCCTGGAGGATCTCGCCGACACGCGCGGAGATCGCCGGGGCGTCGTGTTGCGCCAGATGTTCGATGATGCGGTCGAGATCATCGAGTACCCCCGGCGCCAGTTCGATGCGGGGCATTCACGCGCCCGGCTTGCGGGGCGACGGGTGCGTCGCCTTCTGGCCGGAAACGCGCTGCTCGAGATATCGCCGCGCATCGGACCAGGGGACCGTTTCTCCCATTGCCAGAACATCGGCGAGGCGCGACTCGGCCAGCTGCTGGAACGCGCTGCGCCGCTCGCTCGACTCGGTCTTCTCCGCGATCGCATCGACGATGAAGCCATGCGCCGTCGTGCCCGCCTGTTTCGCGGCACGGGCGACACGACGCTTGAGCTTCTCGGGAAGACGAACCGTGGTGGTCGACATCGAATCTCTCCTCGCACGGCCAATGTAGCACGTCTGTGCTACACGCGCGGCTTCGCCCGATGCGTGGGCGTGGCGGTCCACGGATCATCGGGCCAGGGATGCTTGGGGTAGCGGCCCTTGAGTTCCTTCTTGACCTCGGGATAGGTGCGTTCCCAGAAGCCCTTGAGGTCCTGGGTGACCTGCAGCGGGCGCTGCGCGGGCGAGAGCAGGTGCAGGACGACGGCGATCTTGCCCTTGGCGATGCGCGGCGTGTCGGCGAGTCCGAACAGCTCCTGCAGCTTGACCGCGAGCACGGGGGCATCGCCCTGGTAGGTCAGCTTGCGCGTCATGCCGCTCGGCACCGTCAGTTCGCGCGGCGCATACTCGTCGAGCTGCTTGCGTTGCGCGTAGTCGAGGCGCGAGCGCAGGGCGTCGCCGAAGGTCTCGGCGTCGAGATCGCTCAGGCGCCACTTGCCGTCCAGGTAGGGCAGCAGCCAGTCGTCGAGCGCGCCGAGCAGGCCGGCGTCGCTGCAGTCGGGCAAGGCCAGTTCGGGGCACCAGGCGCGCAGCGATTCGACCCGCGCCTGCCATTCGCGCAGGCCTTCGTTCCAGGGCAGCACGTCGAGACCGAGCTGGCGCACGCCCTCGCACAGCATCGCCGCAGTGGCGGCATCGCGCGCCGCCGGCACGGTCTTGCGCTCGAGCACGAGTTCGGCGAAGCAGCGTTCTTCGCTGGCCTCGACGGCACGGCGGTCGCGCTGGAAGCCGAGCGCGCGGCGGGTGTGGAAATGCGAGGCATAAAGGCGGTCGAGCGTCGACGGATCGAGCGGCGCGGCACGCTGGATCAGGCTGTCGCGGTCCTCGAAGCGCAGCTCGCTGACCACCAGCCAGGGCTCGCCGAACAGCAGCGCGTTGTCGTGCAGGCGCGCACCCCGGCCGTTCGACAGCTGGTAGCGCCGCGGCTGCGCCGCATCGATCTTCGCGACGCGGTCGGGATAGGCGAGCGCGAGCAGGTCGCCGAGCTGGTGATGCGAATCGAGGCGGGCGACATCGTCGCGTTCCAGGTGCAGGCGTCGTCGCCACTGCTTCGCGGTCTGGTCGATCAGGGCGAGCGTGCCGCGATCGGCGGCCTCGACGCGACGCCCGTTGCGGAAATCGTGCAGCGCATGCAGGCGGTCGCGCAGGTCTTCCGAACGGCGCGCCTCGCCGCGCAAGGGATCGCGGCCGTCGAGCAGGGCGGCGACATCGCAGGCCAGCGCACGCTCGTCGTTGCGTGCGCGCACCAGCAGGTTGGCGATGCGCGGATGGGTGCCGAAGGCGAGCAGGCGCTTGCCGTGCGGCGTGATGCGAGCGTCGCCGTCGAGCGCATCCAGCGCCTGCAGCAGCGACACCGCCGCGGCCTGCGCGGCCGGCGGCGGCGCATCGAGCAGGCGCAAGGCATCGGCGCCCCACTGGCGCAGTTCCAGCACGAAGCCGGCGAGTTCGGTGCGCGCGATCTCCGGGCGCGTGCCCGGTTCCAGGCGCTGGCTTTCCGGCCACAGGCGATAACACCAGCCTTCGGCGACACGACCGGCGCGGCCGGCACGTTGCGTCGCCGACGACTGCGCGATCGTCACGGTGTCGAGTCGGCTCATGCCGCTGCCGGGGTCGAGCCGCGGTTCGCGCGCCAGTCCGGAATCGATCACGACCCGCACGCCCGGCAGGGTCACGCTGGATTCGGCGACATTGGTCGCGAGCACGACGCGGCGGCGTTCGCCGGGCCGCAACACGCGCGCCTGCTCCTCGACCGACAACTCGCCGTGCAGCGGCAGCACCTCGGCGTCGACCTCGGCGAGCACGCGCGCGCACTGGTCGAGTTCGCCCTTGCCGGGCAGGAAGCAGAGGACGTCGCCCGCGTGTTGCGAGAGCGCTTGCTGCACGCAGCGCTTGAGCTGGAACGGCAGCGTTTCCTGCGGCCGCGCCGGAAAATGCGCGACCGTCACCGGAAAACTGCGGCCGGCGCTGGTCAGGCGCGGGCAGTCGAGGAAGCGGGCGAGCTTCTCGCCATCGAGCGTGGCCGACATCACGACCAGGCGCAGGTCCTCGCGCAGGCCGGCCTGCACGTCGAGGCAGAGCGCGAGGCCGAGGTCGCTGTGCAGATGACGCTCATGGAATTCGTCGAACAGGATCGCCGAAATGCCCTCCAGCATCGGATCGTCCTGCAGCATGCGCGTCAGGATGCCTTCGGTGACGACTTCGATGCGCGTCTGCGCGGACACCTTGGATTCGAAGCGGATGCGGTAGCCGACGGTGGCGCCCACGGCTTCGCCCAGCGACTCGGCCATGAAGCCGGCGGCGGCGCGCGCGGCGATGCGGCGCGGCTCCAGCATCAGGACCTTGCCGCGGCACCAGGGCGCGCCGAGCAGGGCCAGCGGCACCTGGGTCGTCTTGCCGGCTCCCGGCGGCGCTTCCAGCACCAGACGCGGATGCGTCGCCAGCGCAGCGACGATGTCCGGCAGCAGGGGCGAGATCGGAAGGGTGGGAGCGGTCATCCGCGCATTGTCGCGGGACGACCGCCGAAAAGCACCGCGCGATCAGCGGCGCTTCTTCTCGCGCATCGTGCTGGACAGGTCCGGCGTGCGCCAGTGGTAGCGCAGCGCATGCATGGCCGCACGCGGCGAGCCGCGCCCCGACGCCACCGCGCGCGCCTGCGGATCGAGGCCGAGCGGCTTCGCCTCGCGCTCGACCAGACGTGCGAACTCGGCTTCGACCTCGCCGAGCTCCTTCTCCAGCGCGTCCGTGCGTTCCCGGTGATACGGCCCGGGTCGTCCTTCCCAGTTGACGATCGCGGCGTAGAGCGCGTCCATGTGCTCGCGCAGGCGTTCCTCGCCGGTGATGGCGCCGCCTTCCTTGGTCGCGACGATCTGCCGGCGCACGCCCTCGATGCGATCGACCAGGAGGTCCAGGCGCTTGCGCGCACGGTCGCCGTCCGCCAGCGTCGCCGCCCGCGCCTTGGCCTGTTCGCGCAGGCCGACGATGCGGTCGCTGAGGTCGGCCATGCGTTCGAACAGGCCATGCACCCGCATCGCCGCGTCGAACTGCGCCTTGCGGTCGTCGAGCGAGTAGGTCGCGCGCGGATCGAGACCGACCTCGAGCGGCGCTTCGAACACCTGGCCGTTCTTGGTCAGGCGCACCGTGTAGCGCCCCGGCAGGACGCGCGGGCCGTAGGTCGCGGCGCCCGCCAGCGTCGCGCCCTGCGGCGTGCGCGGCGGCTTCACCGTCATCGCCCACTCGACGCGATTGATGCCGCGCCGCTTCGAGGCCGGCAGGGTGTCGATCACCTTGCCCTCGGCGTCGAGGATCTCGAGCTTGAGCTTGCCGAACAGGTGGCGGGTCTTCTGGTGGTAGGTGATGACCGCGCCGCCGGGGGCGTTCTCGCCGACGAACACGGCGTCGCCGCGCGACCAGCCGCCGTAGCCCTGCAGGCGCTGCTGTTGCGGACGATTCGGCAGCAGGCTCAGTTCGGCATCGAGCACGGCGTCGTCGAGATGGCGCAGCGGGGTGAGGTCGTCGATGATCCAGATCCCGCGTCCATGGGTGGCGATGACGAGATCGTGGTCGCGCGGCTGGATCGCGAGATCGCGCACGGCCACGGCCGGGAACTTGCCGCCCTTGAACGCGGCCCAGTGCGCGCCGCCGTCGATCGAGATCCACAGGCCGAACTCGGTGCCGAGGAAGAGCAGGTCGGGATCGACGATGTCTTCCTTGATGACGTGGGCATAACCGCGCACGCCCTGGGCCTTGTCGGCGATGCGGGTCCAGGTGCGGCCGAAGTCGCGGGTCACGTAGACGTGCGGGTCCATGTCGCCGAAGGTGTGGCGGTCGAACGTGGCGTAGGCGGTGGCGGCATCGAAGCGGCTGGCCTCGACCCAGCTCACCCACGAGGCCTTGGGCAGGCCGCGGATGTTGCGCACGGTGTTGGTCCAGGTCTTGCCGCCGTCACGCGTGACCTGCACGTTGCCGTCGTCGGTGCCGACCCAGATGACGTCGCCGTCCTGCGGCGAGGCGCTGATCGAGTAGATCGTGGTGTGCATCTCCGCGGCCGAGTTGTCGACGGTGATGCCGCCCGACTTCTCCTGCTGCTGCTTGGCCGGGTCGTTGGTCGTGAGGTCCGGCGAGATGCGTTCCCAGCTCTGGCCCTGGTCGCGCGAGCGGTGCAGGAACTGCGAGCCGATGTAGATCGTGCCGCGTTCGGTCGGGCTCAGGTGGATCGGCGCGTTCCAGTTGAAGCGCAGCTTCTCCTTGTAGCCGGCCTTGGGCTGGATGTCGCGCTGCTGCAGGGTGTGGCGGTTGGCGCGCACGATCGAGCCGCCCTGCGACTCGAAATAGACGTAGTCGCGCGGCGCGATCGGGTCCGGGAACATCCAGAACCCGTCGCCGCCTGCGAACGGCTCCCATTGCGCCGGGGTGATGCCGCCGGGGTAGCTCGAGGGCGCGATCCAGCTGGTGTTGTCCTGCAGGCCGCCATAGACCTCGTAGGGATCCTGGTCGTCGACGGCGACGTGATAGAACTGCGAGATCGGCAGGTTGTGGCTCTTGTGCCAGAGCGAACCGCCGTTGAAGCTGGTCCACAGGCCGCCGTCGTCGCCGCCGACCACATGCTTGGGATTGGCGGGATCGATCCACAGGTCGTGCCAGTCGGCATGCGAGCCGCCGCCGGTGTTCGAGAAGCTCTTGCCGCCGTCCTCGGACACGATCAAGTTGAGGTTGGTCTTGAACACGCGCTCCGGATTGGTCGGGTCGACCACCAGCTTCGAGAAGTAGAACGGTCGCCAGACCATCATCTGGCTGCGGTCGCGTTCCTCCCAGGTGGCGCCGCCGTCGTTCGAGCGGAACAGCGCGCTGCGCCTGCCCTCGACGACGGCGTAGACGATCTTGGGATCGCTCGGCGCGATCGCCACGGCGATGCGGCCATAAGGCTTCGCGGGGAAGCCCGGGTTCGCGGCCGGGGTGTATTCGGTCCAGGTCCGGCCGCCGTCCCGGCTTCGGAACAGGCCGCTGCCGCTGAACGCGTGCTCGTCCGCGCCGCCGGAGCGGAAGGTCCAGCCCTGGCGGCGGAAGTCCCAGAGGGCCGCGACCAGGGCGTCCGGATTGGTCGGGTCGATGTCCAGATCGGAACAGCCGGTCGAGGCATTCGCGCCCGCCAGAACCTTGGTCCAGGTGCGGCCGGCATCGCGGGTCTTGAACAGGCCGCGTTCGTCGGCATCGCTCCACAGCTTGCCGGGCGCGCAGACCCAGGCGGTGTTGCCGTCCTTCGGGTGCACGATGATCTTGGCGATGCGTTCGCTCTC
>CALMWD010000456.1 GCA_937873105.1 uncultured Rhodanobacteraceae bacterium | reverse complement strand
CGCGCCGCGCGCAGCGGCACCCGCCGCAGCGCCGGTCGTTGCCGGGCGGCGAACGGGGCCAGGCGCCGCTCGATGCGTTCGAGCGTCTCGTCGGCGCCGGCGCCGGGCTGCCACAGCGGATCGTCGTGCTCATGCATCGTCGGACTCCTGTGCGGCCAAGCCCAGCGCCGCACGCAACTTGCGCATGCCGCGGTGCAGGTTGACCCGCACCGAGCCGGGATCGAGTCCGGTCAATTCGGCGATCTCCGGACCGCTCAGGCCTTCGACGAGGCGCAGGGCCAGGGTGTCGCGATAGGCCGGCGGCAAGGTGCGGATCGCCGCCAGCATGTGCAGGGCCTCGGCATGATGTTCGGGATTCGAAGCCGTGTCGTGCACCGCTTCGGCTGCATCCAGCGCCTGATCGTCCTCGCTCGCATGGCGCTGATGCCGGGCGATCGCGCCGATCCAGGCGCCGAAATGCGCTGGCTCGCGCAACTGGTGCAGGCGCTGGAACGCGGTCGCGAAGCATTCCTGGGTCAACTCGTCGGCGATGGCCGGCCGGAAGCGGGCCATCAACAGGCCATGCACCCAGGGCAGGAAGCGACGGTACAGGTATGCCTGCGCCGCCGCGTCGCCGCGCGCGGCGGCACGCACGCGCAGGGCGAGGTCGTCTTCGGGCGTCGCAGGCAGGCGCATCGTCGAGATCATCCCCGATCAGAGCCGCCCCGGCGCGGCGGCGTTAACACGATTCGCGGCGGTTAACGCCGCCCGGTCCGGCCGCGTCTTTCGGTCCATTCTGGTCGATGCGGAGAACATGCGATGAAGAGGCTGTGGCGATGGGCGTTCGGGCTATTCCTGGTTTTTGGCGGGCCAGTGCGGGCGTTGCCGCAATGGGCGGCGATGCCGGCGTTCGACCCGCTGCATCTCGACGGGCCTTACGCCGGGCGCGTGGTCTGTCCGATGTGCACCCACGGCTACGACGCGGGCCTGCAGGTGTTCGTGCCGGCGGATACGCCGCCGGCGGTCGCGTCGCGGCTCGCGGCGACCTTGCGCACGGCCGCGCTTCCGGCCGGCGACGAGCGTTTTCGCGTGTTCCTGATCGTTACCGGCGCCACGCCCGGTCCGGGCTTGCGCGCCGCCCTGAAGCACGACGCGGCGAACTGGCATGTCGCCGAACTGCGCGGCGACGCGCTGGCGAAGGCCGAGCGCGACTACCGGTCGCGGCTGACCGATCAGGTCCTCGGCCATGCCTTTGCGCAACGCCGGATGCTGCGCCAGCTCGACGCCGCGGCCTTGCAGGATGCGGCCGCGGTGCGGCGTGCGGCGGACGACGCGATGTCCCTGCTCGCCCTGGCCGTGGACGGTCCCGACGACCGCCGCGGGCACTTGTGGATGGCGGCCGCCGAACTGCCGCCGGCCTTGCGCGCCGGCGGCGGTCGGGCGCGTCGCTTGTGCCTGGTCGATGGCGAAGGCCGGGCCATGGGCCGGGCCCTGGTGATGTTGCGTCCCATCCCCGGGGAGCGCGTCAGCGCCGGCCACTCGGCCCAGGCCGACGATCGCGGCTGCCTCGGCCTGCACGGCGCGGCCGACGCGAGCCTCGCGGTCTTCGCGCCCGACGGAGCGCTCGCCGTGCGCCGCGTCGCGCCGGCGCCGCCCGGCGCCGACCGGCCCCTGCGCGTCGAGCCGGCGCGCGAGCGCATCATCGGCCTGTCTTGCGAGGGATGCGATCACGCCCTGGTCGGACGGCCGCGCGCGATCGCGACCCGCGCCCGCATCGCGCCGGAACATGCGGCCGGCACGCCGCTGCGGATCGAGGGACGGGTCCTCGACCCGGCCGGGCGGCCGGCGCCGGGCATCGTCGTCTATGCCTACCAGACCGACGCCGGCGGACGTTATCCCGGCCAGGACGCCGAACATCCGCACGGGCGGCTGCGCGCCTGGGTACGCAGCGACGCACGGGGCCGCTACCGCTTCGACACCCGCCGGCCCGGCGCCTATCCCGATGGCGCCGCGCCGCAACACGTGCACTTCCACGTGATCGAACCCGGGCGTTGCACCTACTACATCGACGACCTGACCTTCGACGACGATCCGCGCGGCCGCGCACCGACCGCCGCGGAGCGCGCGCAGGCGCGCGGCGGCAGCGGCCATGTCCAGCCGCGACGCGACGCCGACGGGCGTTGGCGGGTAGTCCGCGACATCCAGCTCGGGCGGCAGGTCCCCGGCCATGCCGCCTGCGCGGCGGCGACCTGACCGCCGCGGCCGAGGTTCCCGGCCGCACTAGAATCGGGTTTCCCTTCGCGCGCGAGCCCGCCATGACCGACGCCCTGTTCGACCTCACCGGCAAGACCGCCCTGATCACCGGCGCCAGCCGCGGCATCGGCGAGGCGACCGCGCACCTGTTCGCGAAGCACGGCGCACACGTGATCGTGTCGAGCCGCAAGCTCGACGCCTGCGAGGACGTCGTGGCCGCGATCCGCCAGGCCGGCGGCGTGGCCAGCGCGATCGAGGCGCACATCGGCGACGTCGCCTCGATGGACCGCCTGTTCCAGAAAATCCAGGATCGCGGGTTCGGCCTCGACATCCTGGTCAACAACGCCGCCGCGAATCCGTACTTCGGGCCGATGATCGACATGGGCCTCGACGCCTTCGAGAAGACCGCCTCGGTGAACCTGCGCGGCTACTTCTATTGCTCGCAGCAGGGCGCGAAGCTGATGCGCGAGCGCGGCGGCGGCTGCATCCTCAACGTGGCGTCGGTGAACGCGCGCCGCGCCGCCGCCGGCCAGGGCGTGTATTCGGCGACCAAGGCCGCGATCGTGTCCTTGACCGAAGGCTTCGCCAAGGAACTGGCGCCGCTGAAGATTCGCGTGAACGCGGTACTGCCCGGACTGACCGACACCAAGTTCGCTTCGGCCCTGACCCAGAACGCGCAGATCATGAATCTGCTGCTGCGCCAGATTCCGCTCGGGCGTGCCGCCGAACCGGCCGAGATCGCGCCGATGCTGCTGTTCCTGGCCGCGCCGGCCGCGAGCTACATCACCGGCGCCAGTTTCCCGGTCGATGGGGGCTATCTGGCCTAGGCGCGTCGTGACGCGGGTAACTGGAC
>CALMWD010000455.1 GCA_937873105.1 uncultured Rhodanobacteraceae bacterium | reverse complement strand
GGCCGCCCGGACACATGCAGAAGCTATACACCGCGCGGCCGTTGCTGGCGTGATGGACGAGCTTGTAGTCGGCGGCGCCGAGCAGCGGGTTGCCGGCGTTGGGACCGAGGCGTGCCCGGTCGATCAATGACTGCGGGTGCTCGATGCGGAAACCGACGGCGAAAGGCTTGGCTTCCATGAACACACCCGTCGCATGCAGCATCTCGAAGGTGTCGCGTGCGCTGTGGCCGAGGGCGAGGACGACCTGGCTGGCGGCGATTTCCTCTCCGCTCGCCAGCGTGACGCCGCGCACGTGCCCCTTATCGATGTGCAGCCCGGTGACGCGGCTCTCGAAGCGAATCTCGCCGCCGAGCGCGATGATCCCGGCGCGCATGCGCTCGACCATGCTGACCAGGCGGAAGGTGCCGATATGCGGATGCGCGACGTAGAGGATTTCCTCCGGCGCCCCGGCCTTGACGAACTCGGTCAGCACCTTGCGCCCGAGATGGCGCGGATCCTTCACCTGGCTGTAGAGTTTGCCGTCCGAAAAGGTGCCGGCGCCACCCTCGCCGAACTGCACGTTCGACTCCGGGTTCAGCTCGTTGTTGCGCCACAGTTTCCAGGTGTCCTTCGTGCGTTCGCGTACCGCCTTGCCGCGTTCCAGCACCAGCGGCTTGAAGCCCATTTGCGCCAGGACCAATGCGGCGAAGATGCCGGCCGGCCCGAAGCCGACGACGACCGGGCGTTGCTTCAGGTCGTTCGGCGCCTGAGCGACAAAGTGGTAGCTCGTGTCGGGACTAGGCTTGACGCGCGGATCGTCGGCGAATCGCGCGAGCACCGCCGCTTCGTCGTCGATCTCCAGATCGACCGTGTAGATGAAGAGCAGCGCATTCTTCTTGCGCGCGTCGTGGCTGCGCTTGAACACGGCGAGTTTGCGGATGGCCGTTTCGGCGATGCCCAGACGTCTGGCGACGGCGCTCGGCAGCGCCTCTGGCGGATGCTCTAGCGGCAGGCGAAGTTCGTTGATGCGGATCATCAGGCGTCCGCTCGCTGGCCGTAGCCAAAGCCGAATTTCTCGAGAATGACCGCCATCTCCTCGCGGTCGAGAATGAACGGCTGGCCAAGTTGGCAGGCGCGCCAGTACTGTTCGCAGAGGAGTTCGAGTTCAGTGCCGAGATACTCGGCGTGCGTCAGATCGCGGCCAAAGACGAGCAGCCCGTGGTTGGCCAGCAGGCAGGCGTTGCGCTCGTGCATGGCCTTGAGCGCATTGTCGGACAAGGCCTGTGTACCGAAGGTCGCGTATTCGGCGCAACGCAGGGTGTCACCGCCGAACAGCGCG
>CALMWD010000454.1 GCA_937873105.1 uncultured Rhodanobacteraceae bacterium | reverse complement strand
CGGGCGAGGCGGCGTGCGGCGCCGTCGGCCGCCACCAGGCAGGCGCGAGCGCGCCCGGCCTGCTTGGCGGTGTAGAGCGCGTCGTCGGCCACCGACAACGCCGCCTCCAGGCTGTTGCCGGCCAGGCTGCCCGGCAGCAGGACGGCGCCGATCGACGCGGTGATCGGCAGCGCCCTTCCTTCCAGTTCGACGGGCGCGTCCGCGATGGCGTGCAGGAAGCGCCGCAACATGGGCACGGCGGCGGCAGCGTCGATGTCGCGCGCCAGCAGCACGAACTCTTCGCCGCCGAATCGCGCCACCACGTCGCCGGCGCGCGCGAACGCGTCGATGCGCCGCGCCAGCGCGGCCAGCACGCGGTCGCCGCTGGCGTGGCCCTGGGTGTCGTTGATGCGCTTGAAGTGGTCGAGGTCGATCATCATCAGCAGCAGGTGCGCATGGCTTTCGCCGGCATGCAGCCGCCGCTCCGCGCGCGCCAGTTCGCCCTCGGTGGCGAGCGCGAAATGACGGCGGTTGCCGAGTCCGGTCAGCGGGTCGGTCAACGAGGCCCGCTCCAGTCGCACGTTGGCGTCGGCCAGCGCCTGGGTCCGTTCGGCAACGACCCGTTCCAGTTCGCGCGCGCGGCGTGCGGTTGCGGCGGCCCGCCAGCGGCCGTAGGCGATGCCGCTGGCCACCAGCACCAGGGCGAACATCGACAGCGCCCAGGTCCGCTGCCACCAGGGCGCGAGCACGGCGAAGCGCAACTGCAGCGGCTCGGTCTCGCGACCGTCGGCGGAACGCGCGCGCACGACGAACGCATAGGCGCCGGCGGGCAGGCGGTCGAAGCGCCGGCTCGCCGCCGCGCCCCAGGCGCCGACCGATCCGGCCAGGCCACGCAGTTCGGTGTGGTAGCGAATGCGCTGCTCGCGTTCGAAGCTGAGCAGGCGATAGTCGAAGCGCACGGCATTGGCGTCGGCCGGCAACACGTCACCATCGTGCAAGGGCTGGCCGTCGGCGCGTTCGGCCTTCGTCAGGTAGAGCCGGGCCGGGGCGGTTTCGGCCAGGTTCGGTTCCGGCTCGAAGGCGGCGAGGCCGGCGGCCGTCGCCGCGTATAGGCGGTTTTCCGAATCCAGCCACAGGTTGCGTCCCGCCCGCAGCTGCGGCGACTGCAGGCCGTCGCCGCGGTCGAAGCGTTCCAGCGCGACACCGCCGTCGCCCCCGATTCCGGCGATCGCCAGCCGTTGCACGATGCGGCTGGAGAACACGTACAGGCGCGCGCTGCCGTCGACCAGCACGCCGCCGATCACGCCGGTGTCCTCCGCCAGCCGCACCGCCAGGCAGGCGCGCGGATCGCGCGGGTCCAGGCGCAACAGGCGCGTGCGCGTGGCGACGACGACCTGGCGCTCGTCGATCGGCGCGATGTCGTGGACCGCCTCGCCGCCGAGGCATGGCGCATCGATGCGGCGGACGCCGGCGGCGTCGATCCGGGCGAGGCCGTCGGAGAGTCCGGCCCAGACCCCGCCCAGCCCCGGTTCCTCGACGAGGGTCAGGACCGGCGCCTGGGCGGCGATCGCACCCTCGCCCCAGTCGCCGGCGACCAGGCCCTGCCCGGCGTCGTGGCGGGCCAGGCCATGCCCGGTCGCGACCCAGATCTGCTGCGCCGCGCCGTGCCCGAGCCGGGCCAGGCGATGGACGCCGACGGCCGGCAAGGCGGAATTGTCGGCGCTGAACTCGCGCACGCCGCGCGCATCGAACGCGAGCAACTGGCGATCGGTAGCGGCCCAGAGACGTCCGTCGTCGCCGGCCACCAGATCGCGCACCACGCGCTCGCCGTAGGCGGGCGGCATGAACGGCTGCCAGGCGCCGCGGACCCAGCGCCGCGCCCCTTTCACCGTTCCGACCCAGGGCGATTCGATGCCGTCGCCGAAGCGCGCGCGCCCGAGGCCGTACACGTGGCGGCTGGGGATGCCGATGCGTTCGTCGAGCACGGTGAACTGGCCGGGATCGCGGCGCGCGATGCCGGCGTCGATGGTGCCGATCCACAAGGTCCGCCGCGAACTGCCGGTGGTCGAGATCAGCATCGACTGCACGTCGTTGCTGGGCAGACCGGTGGCGATGTCCTGCAGGATCCAGGTGCCGTCGTCGCGAAACGTGGCCAGGCCGCCGGGACGCAGGGCCGCATACAGCTGCGCGCGGCCCGAGATCGAGGTCGCCGGCTGGAACGCGAACACCATCGCCACCGGAAAGCCGTTGCCGGCGCTGTAGACGGCGAGGCGCTCGCCGTTCCAGCGCGCCACGCCGCGCCCGCTGCCGATCCACAAATCTTCGCCGTCCACCCCGCCCCATTGCACCAGCGCGCGCACCGAATTGTTCGGCAGGCCGTCGTCGCGATCGATGACGAGTTCGGCCAGTCGCGGCGCCGCGCCCAGCGGATCGTCGAGGCGCCGCACGCCGGCCCCGTCCAGGCCCAGCCACAGCACCGCCCGGCCGCGCCAGCGTCCGGACCAGACGCGATACACGGGCAGGCCGCGTGCCGC
>CALMWD010000453.1 GCA_937873105.1 uncultured Rhodanobacteraceae bacterium | reverse complement strand
ATGCGCGCCCGCGCGCGCTTCTGGCCGGTCAGGTTGACCGTCTGGTCGATCGACGGCGAGACCTGGGTACCGGTGGTCGCGACGCGCAGCGGCTGCGCCCCCTTGCCCAAACCCACGCCGACGGCTTCGGCCGCCGCGCGCAGGGCCGCATCGACCGTCGCCGGCGACCATTGCCCTTCGGCGATCGCGGCCAGGGCATCGTGCGCCGCCTGGAGCGGGCCGGCCGCGCCCGCGACCAGGTGCTTCGCCGCCGATTCGGCGTCGTAGCTCTCGAACTCCTCGTACCAGCAGCGCGCCTTCTCGGCCATTTCCTTCAGAGTCTTCACGCGGTCGCGGAGCGCGACGACGATCTCGGCCGGCTTCGGTCCATGCGCCATCGCGTAGTGCAGGTCCTCGAGATGCGGGATCAGATGCAACGCCACCTTTTCCGGCGCATCGGTCTTGAGGTAGTGCTGGTTGAGCCAGGTCAGCTTGTCCATGTCGAAGCGCGCCGGCGCGCGGTTCACGTCGCGCACGTCGAACAGCTTGACGAGTTCCTCGCGCGAGAACACTTCCTGGTCGCCGTGCGACCAGCCGAGGCGCACCAGGTAGTTCAGCAGCGCATGCGGCAGGAAGCCGTCGTCGCGGTAGTTCATGACGTTGACCGCGCCGTGGCGCTTGGACAGGCGCGCGCCGTCCTGGCCGAGGATCATCGGCAGGTGCGCGAACACCGGCGGCTGATGGCCCATGGCCAGGTAGATGTTGATCTGGCGCGGGGTGTTGTTGATGTGGTCGTCGCCGCGGATCACTTCCGTGATCTTCATGTCGATGTCGTCGACCACGACCGCGAAGTTGTAGGTCGGGAAGTCGTCCGAGCGCCAGATGATCAGGTCGTCGAGCTCTTCGTTCGAGATCTCGATCTTGCCGCGCACCTTGTCGTCGAAGACGACGGTGCCGGCCTGCGGGTTCTTGAAGCGGATCACCGGCACCACGCCCTCGACCGGCGCGGCGCCATGCCGGCACTTGCCGTCGTAACGCGGCTTCTCGTTGTTCGCCATCTGCTGCTCGCGCAGGGATTCCAGGCGTTCCTTGCTGCACCAGCACTGGTAGGCCTTGCCTTCGGCCAGCAGTTGCTGGACGACGTGGCGATACCGATCCATGCGCTCGGTCTGGTAGAACGGGCCCTCGTCGTAATCGAGGCCGAGCCACTCCATCGCGTCCAGGATCGCGTTCACCGATTCCTGCGTCGAGCGCTCGCGGTCGGTGTCCTCGATGCGCAGGATGAAGGTGCCGTTCTGGCGGCGCGCCTCCAGCCAGCAGTACAGCGCCGTGCGGGCGCCGCCCAGATGCAGCAGGCCGGTGGGACTCGGGGCGAAACGGGTGCGGTAGGTCATGGACGAGGACTCGGGAAAGGCGGCAAGGATAGCAAGGCGAAACCGACGCGCAGGTGACTACGCGGCCTCGCGCCGCGCCGCGTAGAAGGCGTCGGCGAAGGCCTCGAAGCGGTGTTCGGCGATCGCGGCGCGGATGCCTTGCATCAGCTCCTGGTAGTAGTGCAGGTTGTGGATCGTGGCCAGCGTCGAGAACAGCATCTCGCCGCACTTGTCGAGGTGGCGCAGGTAGGCACGGGTGAAGTTCCGGCAGGTGTAGCAGGCGCAATGCTTGTCGATCGGCGCGGTGTCGCGCTCGTAGCGGGCGTTGCGGATGCGCACGTTGCCGAAGCGCGTGAACAGGTGGCCGTTGCGCGCATTGCGGGTCGGCATCACGCAGTCGAACATGTCGACGCCGCGGCGCACGCCCTCGACGATGTCCTCGGGCCGGCCCACGCCCATCAGGTAGCGCGGCTTGTCGTCCGGCAGGTGCGGCAGGGTCACGTCGAGCACGTGTTCGCGCTCGGGCGCCGGCTCGCCGACGCTCAGGCCGCCGATCGCATATCCGTCGAAGCCGATCCGGGTCAGTCCGGCCGCGGACCGCGCCCGCAGCGGCTCGTACATGCCGCCCTGGACGATGCCGAACAGCGCATTCGGATTCCGCAACTTGTCGAACGCGACGCGGCTGCGTTCGGCCCAGGCCAGCGACAGTTCCATCGAATCGCGGGCCTGCTTCTCGGTGGCCGGATACGGCGTGCATTCGTCGAAGATCATGACGATGTCGGAGTTCAACGCGCGCTGGATGCGCATCGACTCCTCCGGCGACAGGAACACCTTGGCGCCGTCGACCGGCGAGGCGAAATGCACGCCTTCCTTGGTGATCTTGCGCCGCTCGGCCAGCGACCAGACCTGGAAGCCGCCGGAATCGGTAAGGATCGGCTTGTCCCAGCCGATGAAGCCGTGCAGGCCGCCGTGCGCGTCGATGACTTCGGTGCCCGGACGCAGCCACAGGTGGAAGGTGTTGCCAAGGATGATTTCGGCGCCGATGTCCAGCACCTGCTGCGGGGTCATGCCCTTGACCGAGCCATAGGTGCCGACCGGCATGAAGGCCGGCGTCTCGACGCGGCCGCGTTCGAACTGCAGCTGGCCGCGGCGGGCGCGGCCGTCGGTGGTGTGGAGCGTGAACTGCATCAGTGGTCCTTGGGCGGCACGATGAACATCGCGTCGCCGTAAGAAAAGAATCGGTAGCGTTGTTCGACCGCGTGGCGATACGCCGCCAGCACGCGCTCGCGCCCGGCGAAGGCCGAGACCAGCATCAGCAGGGTCGATTCAGGCAGATGGAAATTGGTGATCAAGGCATCGACCGAACGGATCCGATACCCCGGGAAGATGAAGATGCGCGTCTCGCCGGCAAAGGGCTTGACCTCGCCGTCGCGCATCGCCGACTCGAGCGCACGCACGACCGTGGTGCCGACCGCCACGACGCGACCGCCCGCGGCCCGCGTCGCCCGCATCTGCTCGCACAATTCGGCGCCGACATTGAGCCATTCCGAATGCATGGTGTGCTCGTGCACGGAATCGACCCGCATCGGCTGGAAGGTGCCGGCGCCCACGTGCAGCGTGACGTGCCCGAATCGCACGCCGCGCGCGCGCAGTTCGTCGAGCAAGGGCGCGTCGAAATGCAGGCCTGCGGTCGGCGCCGCGACCGCGCCGGGCTCGCGCGCGAACACGGTCTGGTAACGCGTCGTGTCGCGGCCGTGGTCGGCCTCCTTGATGTAGGGCGGCAGCGGCATCTGGCCGATCCGGTGCAGCACCGACTCCAGCGGTTCCGGCGTGTCGAAGCGGATGCGGAAGAACTCGCCGTCGCGCCCCAGCACCGTGGCCGGCACGCCGTCGCCCAGTTCGAGCTGGGTGCCCTCCTTCGGGGTCTTGCTGGCCCGCATCTGCGCACGTACCTCGTGCGTGCCGAGCACGCGTTCGATCAGCACCTCGACCTCGCCGCCGGTGCGCTTGCGCCCGTGAAGGCGCGCCGGGATGACCCGGGTGTCGTTGAAGACCAGCAGGTCGCCGGGCCGGAGCAGGTCGAGCAGGTCGCGGAAACGCCCGTCGACCAGCCGATCCGCGGCCGCATCGAGCACGAGCAGGCGGCTCGCCGAACGCTCGGCCAGCGGTGCCTGCGCGATCAGCTCCGGCGGCAGATCGAATTGGAAGTCGGATTTCTTCACGGGAAGGCCCAGTCGGGCCGAGCATTATCGCGCAGACGGGCTTCCTCGTGCCGGAGATCGATCGCCGCGTGTATACTTCGCGCCGATCGATGTAGATACAGGAGGGCGTCATGGCCACCGCCAAAGTCTTCAAGTCCGGCAATTCCCAGGCCGTACGGCTTCCGAAGGAATTCCGGGTGAAATCGAAAGAACTCGAGATCGTCAAGCGCGATGACGGCATATTGTTGCGTGAACCGTACCGAGGCATTGAGCGCGCCTTCGAGATTCTCGCCAACATGCCCGATGATTTCATGCTCGAACGCGACGACCCGCCGCCGCAGAAGCGACGCCCGCTGTGACCCTGCGGTTTCTACTCGACACCAATATCTGCATCTATATCCAGCGCAACAAACCCGCCGAAGTTTTGGCGCGGTTCCGCAAGCTGCGTCATGGCGAAGCCGGCATTTCAGCGATCACGCATGGCGAACTGTTGTTTGGTGCGATGAAGAGCCGCCAACGCGAACGCGCCCTGGCCGAAATCGACGAACTGACGCTATGGGTACCCGCGCTGGTCCTGCCTGAGACAGCTTCGCGGCGTTACGCGACGCTTCGCGCAGACATCGAGGCCGCTGGAAAACCGATTGGCGGCAACGATCTTTGGATCGCGGCCCATGCGGTGGCAGCGGACCTCATCCTCGTGACCAATAAAGAACGAGAGTTCAAGCGCGTGCCCGGCCTGCGCGTGCAGAACTGGGTCAACCCGGCCTGATCCCGCCATGTCCCTCTATTCCCTCACCCGCCCTTTCCTGTTCGCGCTGGACGCCGAGACCGCGCACGGCGCCGGCCTGCGCGCCATCGAACTGGCCTACCGCAGCGGCCTGAATCCGCTGCTGGCGAGCCGGCCCAAGCCGCTGCCCACGCCGGCCTTCGGCATCGATTTCCCGAACCCGGTCGGCCTGGCCGCCGGGCTCGACAAGAATGCCGCGCATGTCGATGCGCTGGCCTCGCTCGGTTTCGGTTTCATCGAGGTCGGCACGGTCACGCCGAAGCCGCAGCCGGGCAATCCGAAACCGCGCATGTTCCGTCTGCCCGAACACCGGGCCGTGATCAACCGCCTCGGTTTCAACAACGCCGGCGTCGACGCGCTGCTCAGGAACCTCGACTGCGCCCGCTACGGCGGCGTGCTCGGGATCAACATCGGCAAGAACAAGGACACGCCGAACGAACGTGCGGTCGACGACTACCTGATCGGCCTGCGCGCCGTTTACGAACGCGCGAGTTACGTCACCGTCAACATTTCCTCGCCGAACACCTCGGGCCTGCGCGACCTGCAGGAAGAGGAGACCCTGCGCCGCTTCATCGGCCGGCTGCGCGAGGAACAGGAAAAACTCGGCGCCCACGGCCGGCGCAAGCCGATGCTGCTGAAGATCGCGCCGGATCTGTCGGAACCCGAGATGGACGCGATCGCCGAGGTCCTGCTGGCGTCCGGCATCGACGGCCTGATCTGTACCAACACCACGATCGACCGCAGCGCCGTGGCGGGTCACCGCCATGCGGACGAAGCGGGCGGCCTCAGCGGCGCCCCGGTATTCGCGAAGTCGACCGCGGTCCTCGCCGGCATGGCGAAACGCACTGGCGGCAAGCTGCCGATCGTCGGCGTCGGCGGCATCCTGGGCGGGGCCGATGCGCACGCCAAGATCGCCGCCGGCGCCACGCTCGTGCAGTTCTACACCGGCCTGATCTATCGCGGCCCGGAACTCGTCGGCGAATGCGTCGAAGCCATTCGCGCCGGGCGAGGCTTCTGATGTTGCGCGAACACGTCTCGCTGAAGTCCATGAACACCTTCGGCGTCGAAGCCGAGGCGCGCTGGTATGCCGAGGTTGCCTCGCCCGCCGAGTTGTCGTCCCTGCTGGCCGACGACCGCGTCGCGGACCCGGCCCCGCTCGTGCTCGGCGGCGGCAGCAACCTGCTGCTGACCCGCGATGTCGACCGGCTCGTCCTGCGCTACGTCGACGACCATCTCCGCGTCATCGCCCCGGGGCGCGACTCGCACCTGATCGAGGTCGGCGCCGGCATGAACTGGCATGCCTTCGTGGCATGGTCGCTCGCGAACGGCTACGTCGGACTGGAAAACCTGGCCCTGATTCCCGGCACGGTCGGCGCCGCGCCGATCCAGAACATCGGCGCCTACGGCGTCGAAATCGAACGATTCGTCAATGCCGTCGAGGTCTTCGACCGCGAACGTCGCTGCACGACCCTCTTCAAGCACGACTTCTGCGATTTCGCCTATCGCTGGAGCCGCTTCAAGCGCGACGAGGACCGCGACCGCTACATCGTCGTCAACGTGCGCTTCCGCCTGCCGCGCCGGGGCGAACTGCAGCTCGACTACCCCGGCCTGCGCGACGAACTGGCGGCGATGGGCATCGACACGCCGGGCGCGCGCGACGTGTTCGACGCGGTCTGCCGCCTTCGTCGCCGCAAGCTGCCGGACCCGGCCCTGATCGGCAATGCCGGCAGCTTCTTCAAGAACCCGATCGTTTCCGGCGATGTCGCCCGGGCGCTGCTGGCGAACCATCCGGCCGCACCGAACTTCGATGCCGGACCCGGGCGGCGCAAGCTCGGCGCCGCCTGGCTGATCGACCAATGCGGACTCAAGGGCTATCGCGACGGCGACGCCGGCGTGTCGGCCCAGCATGCGCTGGTGCTGGTCAACCACGGCCGCGCCAGCGGCGCCGATCTCTGGCGGGTCGCACGGCACGTGCAGGCGACGGTGCGCGCGCGTTTCGGCATCGACCTCGAACCCGAACCGGTCGTGATCTGAGCGCGCTTCAGCGCGATGCGAGGTCGAGCACTTCGTCGACCAAGGCGGCCGCCGTCACCTCGGTGCCGGCTCCCGGCCCCTGGATCACCAGCGGCCGTTCGCGATAGCGCGAGCTGTGAATGACGACGCGGTTGTCGGTACCGGCGCCGTGCGCGAGTTCGTCGTCCAGCGCCAAGGCCTCGAGGCCGACGCCGGCCGATCCCGGACGCCAGCGCGCCACCAGGCGCAGCCTCGCCCCGCGCGATCTCGCCGCGTCGAGCCGCAGCCGCAAGGGCGCATCGAGCCGCGACAAGGCCGCGTCGACGCCTTCGGCGCGCGCGTGCGCGAGCACCTCGTCGAGCAAGGGGGTCACGGCGACCTCGTGCTCGTCGAGCGCAATGCCGGAGGCACGCGCGAGGATGAGCAACTTGCGGCGCACGTCGGCACCGGACAGGTCCTCGCGCGGATCGGGTTCGGTGTAGCCGCGCTCGCGCGCTTCTCGCACCAGGTCCGAGAACGGACGCGTGCCGTCGAACTGGTCGAACAGCCAGGCGAGCGAGCCGGACAGCACGCCGCCGATCGACGCGATCTGGTCGCCGCCCGCGGTCAGGGCGCGGATCGTCCGCAGCAAGGGCAACCCGGCCCCGACCGTCGCCGCATCGCCGTATCGCGCGCGACCCGAGGCCTGCGCGGCGCGAATCGCCTGCCAGCGCAGCAAGGGGCCGCCCTGCCCGAGCTTGTTCGCGGTGACGACGTCGATGCCCTGGGCCAGCCAATGGGCATGACGCGCGGCCACGAGTTCGCTGGCGGTGGCGTCGATGACGACGCGGCGGCCCGCGCCGTCCGTGGCATGGAGTTCGTCGACCCAGTCGATCGAATTGGCGCGCGACAGCGGCGCGACCGGGTTCAGGACCTGCAATGGCGACAGGTCGTCGCCGCGCACGCCGCGACGCGAGTTCGCGACGCCGGCCAGCACGAGTCCGCCGGCCAGGCCACGTTCGCGCAGATCGGCGAGCCGACGCAGCACGGCACGACCGACGCCGCCGGTGCCGAGCAGGACGATCCGCGAAGCCGCCTCGCGACGGCGGACCTCCGGTGCGAGCACGGCGCTCATCCGGCCACCTCGACCGGTTTTCGCGCCTCGGCGGTGACCGCCGCCGCGCGATCGAGCGCCGCCTGCAGGTCGCGCGCCAGATCGCGCGCATCTTCGATGCCGACCGACAGGCGCAGCAGGCCTTCGCCGATGCCGGCGGCAGCGCGCGCCTCGGCGCTCATCGCCGCATGCGTCATCGTCGCCGGATGCGCGACCAGGCTCTCGACGCCGCCCAGGGATTCGGCCAGCGTGAAGTGTTCGAGGCCGTCGAGGAACGCCTTGACCGCCGCGACGCCGCCGGCGAGCTCGATCGACAGCATTGCGCCGAAGCCGCGCTGCTGTCGCAGGGCCAGCGCATGGTTCGGGTGCGATGCGAGGCCCGGAAAATGCACCGCCGACACGGCGTCGTGCTGCTGCGCCAGCGAGGCCAGTTCCAGCGCGTTTTCCTGATGCACGCGCAGGCGCGCATCCAGCGTGCGCAAGCCGCGCAAGGTCAGGAAACTGTCGAACGGCGAACCGGTGAGGCCGAGCGCGTTCGCCCACCACACCAGCTGCTGGTGCGTCTGTGCATCCTTCGCGATCACCGCGCCGCCGACGACGTCGCTGTGGCCGTTGATGTACTTCGTCGTCGAATGCACGACGAGATCCGCGCCGAAGGCGATCGGGGTCTGCAGCGCCGGCGACAGGAAGGTGTTGTCGGCGACCACGGTGGCGCCGATGCGGTGCGCGGCCTCGGCCACGAAGCGCAGGTCGGTCAGGCGCAGCAGCGGGTTCGACGGCGTCTCGATCCACACCCACTTCGGCTGTTTCGCCAGCGCCTCGGCCAGCGTGCGCGGATCGGTGAGATCGGCGGTGAGCAGTTCGAACTGGCCCTTCTTCGCCAGCGCGTTGAACAGGCGCCAGGAACCGCCGTAACAATCATGCGGGACGAGCAGGCGTTCGCCCGGCTGGACCAGGGCCAGCACCAGGGTGATCGCGGCCATGCCGGTGGCGGTGATCACCGCGCCGGCACCGCCTTCCAGTTCGGCCAGGGCCTCGGCGAGCAGGTCGCGGGTCGGATTGCCGCTGCGGGTGTAGTCGTACTTGCGCTTCCGGTCGAAGCCTTCGAAGCTGAAATTGCTCGACAGCACGATCGGCGGCACCACGGCGCCGAAGGCGGCGTCGCTGTCGATGCCGGCGCGCACCGCGGCCGTGGCCGTACAACGCGCGCTCATGCCGCACCTCCGCAGGCGCGCAGCGTGTCGACCAGGACCTCGTGCACGCGCGCGTCCTCCTTGAGGAAGGCGTCGTGGCCATAGACCGAATCGATCTCGTGGTAACGATGCAGCACCGGCACCGCGACCGCGAAGGCGCGGGTGTCCTCGACCGGGACCAGCTGGTCGGAACGGGCCGAGAACACGGTGACCGGCACCGGCACGTCGGCCGGGTCGATGTCGTGCAGGTCGATCGACTCCGACAGGCGCAGGAAGGCGGTGACCGG
>CALMWD010000452.1 GCA_937873105.1 uncultured Rhodanobacteraceae bacterium | reverse complement strand
GCAGGTTGGAATCGCGCGGAATCGTGCGCCAGCGCACGTTGCCTTCGTTGTAGCCGGCGTAGATGACCTTGGCGATCTGCGGCAGGGTGATGACCTGCTGCACGCCCTCGACATTGCTCATGTGCCAGGCGAAACGGTCGATCAGGGCCATCGCCTTCGGGCTCTCGGTGCAGGCGAACGGACCGGCCTCGGCGATCACGTTGATGATGTCGACGCCGAGCGCGAACTCCTGGGTGATCAGCTTGGCGTCCTGGTTGTAGCGCGCCTCGGGCCGGAGCTCGGCCACGCCTTCCTGGGCGTCGCCGATCATGACCTTGTCGCCTTGCCGTTCCGCGAAGAACCAGATGGTCGCCCCGATCGCGATGACGACGAGCGCCGGGATCGGCTTCGAGAACTTGGCCAGCACGCGCCAGATCGCGTCGAACTTGGTCAGCTGGCGCAGGCGATACTCGCGCTTCTTGTGCAGGTTGCTGAGGTTGGTGAAGCTCAGCAGCACCGGCAGCAGGATCAGGTCGGTCAGGATCGTCAGCGCGACGCCGATGGTCGCGGTGATCGCCAGTTCGCGCACCATGCGGATGTCGATGAGCATGATCGTCGCGAAGCCGATGCAGCCGGCGAGCAGGGCGACCGCGCCCGGCACCAGCAGCATGCGGAAGGAGCGGCGCGCCGCTTCCAGCGCCGGCACCGCCTGCGATTCGCGCGCGCGCAGTTCCTCGACCGTGCCTTCTTCCAGGCCGCCGTAGAAGATCTCGCCGCGGAAGCGGTTGATCATCTGCTCGCCGTGGCTGACCGCGATCGCAAAGATCAGGAACGGCGTCAGCATGTTCATCGGGTCGATGCCGTAGCCGAGCAGGCGCAAAGCGCCCAGCATCCAGATCACCGAGATCAGCGCGGCCAGCACGGTCAGTGACGCGAGCTTGCCGGACATCGAGTAAAGGAACAGCAGCAGCCAGGTGAAGGCGATCGTGACCAGGAAGAAACTGATCACGGAGCGCGCGCCGTCGGCGATGTCGCCGACCATCTTGGCGAAGCCGATGATGTGGATGGTGACGTCGCCCTTCTCGTACTTCTGGCGGATCGCCTCGAACTGGTCGGCGATCTTCTGGTAGTCGAGCCTGGTGTTCGCGGCACCGCCTTCGGGCACGAGGTCGGCCCAGACCATGGCGCCCGAGAAGTCCTTTGCGACCAGGCGTCCGACCACGCCGGCCTTCACGGTGTTGGACTTGATCGTCTCGAAGTCCTGCGGCGTCGGCTCGAAGCCTTCGGCGTTCGGCGTGAACGAGGACGGGATCACGTTGCCGCCGGCGAATCCGTCCTCGACCACTTCGACGAAGCGCACGTTCGGCGTGAAGATCGAGCGGACGCGCGCGTCGTCCACTTCCTCCAGCGCGATGACGTCGTTGGTGACGTTCTCCATCGTCTGCATGAAGGTCTTGTTGAACATGTTGCCGTTCTTGTCCATCACCGCCACGAGCACGCGGTTGGCGCCGCCGAACTCCTGCTCGTAGTCGAGGAAGGTCTTCATGAACTCGTGGTCGAGCGGAATCTGCTTCTTGAAGCCCGCGTCGACGCGCAGTTGCGCCGCGAAGAACAGCATCACCGCGGTGACCAGCGCGAACAGCGCCAGCACCAGCATGCGGTTGCCGAAGATGAAGTTCTCGAGTGCCCGGCCGATGGCGCCCTGGTTGCTGCTACCGATCATTGCGTCTCTCCGTCACGGGCTCAGGGTTGATAGAAGCTCACGCCGTTCTCGCCGACGACGGTGTATTCGCCGGGACCGAGCACCAGCACCGAGGACAGCACGACGCCGTCCGGATGCGTGGTCGCGAGGAAGGCGTCGTTGGCGCCGCTGCGCGAGAGCACGATGCCGTTGCCGCCGACCAGCACGGTGGCGCCGTCGGCGCCGGTCGCGCCGCCCATCAGGCTCAGCTCGGTGCCGGTGTCGCGCTTGCTCCAGGTGCTGCCAAGATCATCGGACTCGTAGACATTGCCGCGCAGGCCGAAGCACAGGACGTGGTCGCCGGCGCCGCCGATGACGCCGAACATCGATCCCTCATAGGGCAGCTGGATGCGCTGCCAGCTCGAGCCGCCGTCGGTCGACCGGAAGGCCGCGCCGCGTTCGGCGACGATGAACAGGTTGCCATTGCCGGTGCGCGCGATGCCGTTCAGGTGCGGATCGGTCTCCTCGTCGAGGGCGAGGTCGGCCGCGTCGAAGTTCCAGCTCTCGTCGTCGAGCCCGGGGGCCTCGGCGTCCGCCGCGAGTTCTTCCTCGGTCGGCGCCGCCGCGCCGCCGCGATTGAGGACGTCGACGTATTCCCAGGTCTCGCCGCCGTCGCGGGTGCGGATCAGGGTGGCGTAGGCGCCGACCGCGAAACCGTTGTCGGCGTCGGTGAACAACACGTCGAGCAGGGGCGCGCCGTTGCGAGGATCGGGATTGTCGCGATCGAACAACTGCACGCGCTTGCGCATCCAGGTCAGACCGCCGTCGTCGGAACGCAGGACGACGCCGTCATGCCCGACCGCGTAGACGCGGCGGTCGACGGCGGCGACCGCGGTCAGGCTGGAACGCGTCGGCACGCGCTCGATCTGCCGCCAGCCGTCGCGCCGGGTTTCGCTGACCAGGATGTGGCCGCGCTCGCCGACCGCGACCGCCCGGTCGCCGGCGTCGACGATGTCGAGCAGCAGCGACGAGGCCGCGCGCGGCATCACTTCCGCCTCCAGTACCGAGGGGTCGTCGGCGGCCGGCGTCGCGGCGGCAGCCGCCGCTTCGTCCTGCGCCTGCAATCCCCATCCCAATGCCAACGCCAGCATTCCTGCGGCCATTGCGCCGCTGCGCACCATGCTCAGTTTCATCGATCGACCCTTGACTGGCTGTCCTGTCCCCTAAAAACAAAAGGCCGACCGCTCCGATCTACGGAACGGCCGGCCCAAGCACGCGCCGAGCGGCCTCTTCAGCGGATACCGCGCTGGCGCAACGACTGCGGCGAGAAGTTTTCCGGCGCGGTGCGGAAGCCGAAGTCGACGGTGTTCTGCTCTTCGTTGTCGAGCAGGCCGGAGATGTATCGGCCGGACTGGAGGTCGTGGTGGGTTTCCACCGTCGCCCAGAAGGTCGGCACCTCGTAGTAGTTGATCGACGGGGCTTCCGAGTAGCGCCACAAGCGGCCGCGGCCGTCGTAGTGGTCGATCGCGAGGATCTGGTAGCTGTCCTCGTCGAGATAGAAGGTGCGGCGGCTGTTGATGTGGCGCATGCCCTTCTTCAGCGTCGCGTCGACGACCCACACGCGGTGCAGCTCGTAACGCAGCAGCTCCGGATTGAGGTGGCCCGGACGCACCAGGTCCTTCAGCTTCACGGAGTTGCTGTGCGCCTTGTACGAGTTGTACGGGACGAACATCTCCTTCTTGCCGACCAGCTTCCACTCGAAGCGGTCCATCGCGCCGTTGAACATGTCGGTCATGTCATTGGTGCGCAGACCGTCGGTGGCCGTGCCCGGGTTGTCGTAGGCGACGTTCGGGGCGCGGCGCACGCGGCGCTGTCCGGGGTTGTAGATCCAGGCCTGGCGAGGCTGCGCGCTGGCGTTCAGGGTTTCGTGCACGAGCAGCACGTTGCCCGCGAGGCGCGCCGGCGACACCACTTCCTGGAAGAAGTAGAGCAGGATGTTGTTGATGTTCTCGGTGGTCGCGCCCTTGCGGTAGTACAGGCCGAGGAATTCTTCCTCGATGCGGATCGGCGTGTAGGCGCCGGTGGCCGTCGGGGCGACCTGGTTGGCGTAACGCTTGCCGCCGGTGCTCTTGTACTTCAGCTTGTGGTTCCACATCGGCTCGTAGCCGTTCTGCGGAATCGGGAACGGGAAGCCGAGCGACGCGCCCTGCACGCCCTCGCCGTTCCCGACCAGCTTCGCCGAGGTCGCGTTGGCCTTGGTCGCGTTGTAGACCTCCTGCGAGAACGAGGCCGAACGGCGCGTCGGGTAGACGTTCATCTTGAACGTCTTGTACTTCTCGAACATCGCGACCTGGCCGGGCGTCAGCTTGGCCGCATAGTCCTTCGCGTTCTGCGGCGTGATCGAGAACAGCGGCTTGTCGGCCGCGAACGGATCGGGATGGAACATGCCGGCGCGATAACCCGTCGGCGGCTTGGTGATGCCGCCGGTCCAGGCCGGAATGGTGCCGTCCTTGTTGCCCGCGGTTTCGGCGCCGACCGGGGTCAGGTCCTTGCCGAGTCGCGCCGCCTGGTCGGCGGTGACGCCGGACTGGACTGCGCCGGCGAGGGCGAAGGCCGATGCCGCCGCCAGGATGCTATTTCGGAACTTGAGCATGGGTATCCCTCCGTCACTCGGTCAGAACGAGTACTTGATCGTGAACGACACGAAGTCGCGGTCGTGGATCAGGTTCAGGTGGCCGGCACCGCGGAACTCGGTGAAGCTGAGGTCGGCGGCCCACTGGTTGAGGTAGGTCGCTTCGGCGCCCACCGTGACCGACTTGCGGCCTTCCAGGAAGTTGCCGCCCGGTCCCGGGGTGATGCCGTTCACGTCGTGGTTGAAGGCGATGCGCGGCGACACGTTGAACGGCGAACCGAAGACGTTGTTGTAGTCGGCGCGCATGGCGAGGCGGTAACCCCAGGAGAAGCGGGTCGGGAAACCATCGCACTGGGACACCGGGTTGCGCAGCGCGCCGCCGGTCAGCTGGTCGCCGCCGCAGCCGGTATCGGTGCCGTCGCCCTGATAACGCAGCACTTCCGGCGCCGGCAGGTCCCAAATCTCGGTGGCGCCGAATTCGGCGACCGTGGCGATCTGCTGCGCGCCGAGCCAGTTGCCCGGACCGAAGGCCTTGGTCAGCGTGAACTGCAGCTGGCTGACCTCATGGCGTTCCCAGCCGCGCACGTAGTCGCCCGGGCCGACATCGCCGAGCTGGCTGATGAAGCGGTTGCCCGGCGCCGGGATCAGCGGATTCAGCGGGGTCAGCGCCGAGAACAGCAACTCGACATCGTCGAACTGCAGCGGCATGTTGTCGCGATACGACAACTCGCCCTGCAGCGCGATGCCGGTCTCGCCCAGCGTCGTGTTGAAGCTGACGCCGTACATGCGGATGTCTTCCGGGTACTCGACGATGATGCGGCCCGAGTTCGGGTTGCTGTTCGTCACCGCGTACCCCGACAGCAGCGGCAGGCGGCTGTGGTAGTTCATGAAGAAGAAGCCGAACTCGGTGTCGTTGAGCTCCGGCGAGAAGTAGCGCAGCGCCAGGCCGTACTGGCCGTCGTCGCTGGCGTACTGGTCGGGCAGGCGCGGAATCGCCTGCAGGCAGGAAGCACGCTCCAGCGCATCGTTGACATTGGTCGTGTTCGCCGGGATGTAGCCGAGCACATTGCCGCAATTCGCGAAATTGGCCGGTTCGTCGGCGCGGCCGAAGCCGAGCATCAAGAAGTCGGCGCCAAGGGTCGCGACATCGTTGGTGCTGAAGTAGGTACCGGCCGGATCCGGCTCGGTCTGTTCGAACTCGAGCAGGTACAGGGCTTCGATCGACAGGTTTTCATTCACCGCGAACGAGCCTTGGATCATGTCCACCGGGAGGAAGGCTTCCTTCAACTCGGCGCCGGCGACACGCAGCTTGGATACGTCGATCGGGTTGACGACGTTGATGCCGTTCTGGATGAAGGTGCTCTCGCCCCAGCTCACCGCCTGGCGACCGATGCGGACCGAAGCCTCGTGGCCGTTCAGATCCATGTTGTGAAAGACGAAGGCATCGAGCAAGGTCAGGCGCGTGCCGACCTTCTCCTTCGCCTCTTCCGTGAGACCGGCGCGATCGGCGTTCTCCCAGTCGTAGAAGTAGCTGGCGCGCGCGAAGGCGCCCCAGTTTTCCTTGTAGTTGATGCTGAGCTCGCTGGTGATCTTGAACGCGTTCGAGAACAGGTCGTTCTTGTCGTAGTTCAGGTTGCCGTCGTCGCCGTTGACCGAGAACCGGCCCGGCGCGTTGACCTGGTCGGTCAGCGGCGTCAGCGACACGAAGTGGTTGAGGTTGGCGAGGCCGACGAGTTCGTCGTCGCGCTCCTGCACGCGCATCGAGGCACCGTAGGAAAGGGTCGTGTCGAGCGTGCCGCTCCAGTCGCCGCTGCTGAATTCGAGGGCCTGGGCGGGCGCCGCGAACGCGCTCACGAGGGCCAGCGAGATCGCGGTTCCCAGCGTGCGACGGCGCATCTGCTTGGCATTGAGGTGGGTCATAGTGTGCTCTCCGCTTCTGCGTCGTCTTACTGGGTCTTGATCACGGACGTGTTCGTCACCTGCACCGCCTGGCCGTTGCTGACGATCATGCTGGCCATCTGGCCCTGCATTTCGATCGTGGCAGCCGCCGACGCGGTGGTGCTGAGCAGCGAACCATGGTCGCCTGCGGTGAAGCGCACGGCGCCGCGGATGGCCGCGGCCTGGGTGGAACTGGTGATGGTGGTCAGACCGAGGGCGCGGATCAGCGGTTCGGTACCCGACAGCGGCGCACCGGCGACCGCGTTCGGAATCACCTGATCCGGCAGGATCGAGCCGCCGCCAACGACTTCGTGCAACAGGATCCTGTCGCCCGAGGCCGCCGATACCGCGGCGAAGTTGATCGGGTCGGCCGAGTCGACGGCGGTCTGCGCCGCGAACATGAACTGGTCGAAGGCCGCCGTGCCCGGATTGACGCCCGCCGCCGCCAGGCCGGCGCGGATGCGCGGACCGAAGGTCGCGGAGCCGTTGAGCATCTGCGCGATGCCGCCACCGGGGACCGAAAGCACGGCTGTCGAGACCGTCGGCTCCAGCGCGGTGAAGTTGAGACCGACGATCGAGCCGAGCGACTGGCCGACGAAGAACACGCGCGAACCGTCGAAGTCGGGCGTGGCGTCGCCGTCCACCGACATGGTCGGCACGGTCTTGGCCAGCGCGAACAGGTCGGCCACCGCCTGGCGCAGGTTGTCGCGCGAGGTCAGCAGGCTCTGCAGGTTGATCGTGTGTGTGCCCGATCCGTCGCGGATGCCGTCCGGACCCGGAGCGCTGGTCTGGTTGTTGATCACATCCAGATCGAAGTGACGTTCGTTGGCGAGCGCGCCAAACGGCGTGTTCTCGATGTAAAGCGGCCCGACCAGCGGGTCGCTCGGCACGATGCCGTGCAGCGGCTGGTCGATCGAGACCACCGCGAAGCCCTGCGAGGCCATGGTGTCGGCGATCGCCAGCGCATCGCCGCGGTTGCGGGTGATGCCGTGCTGGAAGATCACCACCGGCCAGCCGGCGGCGGGCTTGGTGCGGCCCGAGGCGGCGTTCGGCACCGTCGCCAGCACCGGGATCACCTGGGTCGACTTCGCGACCGGGATCGGATTGGCATAGGTCAGGTTGGTCGAGGTCGGATCCAGGCCCAGCGCGTTGAACGGCGCGGTGTAGGCGCCCGGAGCGGCCTGCCAGGAGCCGGTCAGCGGCAGCGGCGAATTCACCGAAGTCGGTGCGTTCAGGTAGTACTTCACCGGCATCACGCCGACGATGATGTCGGCGATCTGGCTCGGCGACTTCTGGCCGCTGTTCACCAGGGTCGGCGTGCTCGCGGTCGTGATCGAGCGCACCGCGCTCAGCACCGGCGTGATGCTCTGCGTGGTCGCGGTCCAGGTCAGCACGATGTCGCCGCGGGCGATGCCTTGCGAGGCCGCGGCCGCTTCGTGGGAATTGACGATCAGGCGCAGCGGCTCCAGGGAGCAGGCGCTGGTGATCGGAATCAGCGGATCGGTCGACTGCGCCTGCGTCACGCAGGTCGGGCGACCGGTCTGGGTGACCGGCGAAATCAGCGGACTGGTGCGCTGGGTCAGGAAGTAGGTCTGGTCCGGCGTGGCGTCGTTGCCGGCGGCGTCCTTGACGTCGTCGGTGACGACGACCATGTAGGAGCTGAGCTGTTCCAGCGGCTTGGTCGGCAGGATGGCGACGGTGCGGGCGTCGGTGGGCGACGCCGCGACCACGTACTCGGCGGTCGGCGTCAGTTCGCGCTGCACGGCCAGCACCTGGCGCGTGGTCGGGTTGACCGACACCTTGAAGACGCGGATCGACTGACCGGCGACCAGCGTGTTGGCGCGCGGCGCAGCCGACATCTGGAAGGACCAGGGCGCGACCGGCGAGAAGCCGTCAAGCGCATTCAGCGCGACCAGCGGCGCCGAAGCGGGCGCGGACGGGTTGGCGATCGGGATGTTGAGCGTGAGATCGGTGGTCCCGGACAGGAACAAGTCGGTCGGCGTCGGCACCACGCTGTTCGAGGGATCGAACCGCGCGGTGATGATGCCCGTGACCGGGGAGCCGTCATCGTTCCGCACGATCGGCGCGTCGACGGCGCGCGGGCTGTTGCTGCTGCTGCTGCACGCGGCGAGCAGCGCGGACGACAGAGCAGTCGCCAAAAGGAGTCGGGGCTGCATGCTTGTTTCCTTCGTCTGGGTCATCGGGAGCGCTTCAAACGCGCGTGGGTATCATAGGTAGGTGCTTCAACCGATTGCAACGCAATTCTCACAATTCGCTTGTGCTGCGTCGCAGCACGCAAGGACTCCATCTTGACCCGTGATTCCGTGCCGTTGCGCGACGCAACACGACGCCTGTGCATCGTCGTTCCGGTCTACAACGAGGCGGCCGTGCTGCCGCTGTTGATGCCGCGCCTCGATGCCGCGCTGGCCTCGATTCCCGCCGACATCGGTGTGCTTTTCGTCGACGACGGCAGCACTGATGCGACGCCGCAAGAACTGGCCCGCATCGCAAACAATGATGCCCGCATCGGCGTCCTCCGATTGACCAGAAACTTCGGCAAGGAGGCGGCGATGACCGCCGGCCTCGACCATGCCGAAGGCGATGCGGTGGTGATCATCGACGCCGACCTGCAAGACCCGCCCGAAGTGATCGCGACGTTCTGGCGGCATTTCGAGGAAGGCGCCGACGTCGTC
>CALMWD010000451.1 GCA_937873105.1 uncultured Rhodanobacteraceae bacterium | reverse complement strand
CCCGGCGCGCGCGCGGCACGTCCTCGACCAGCGGCGATGCATCGAACCCCAGGGCGAGCGCGGCGGCATCGCACTGCAGGCCGTGCAGGTCGGCGCCGAGCCACTGCGGGAACGCGGGATCGAACAGGGTGTCGACGCTCATCGGCAGCAGGATGCGCAGATCCGGCAGCTGCGCCGACTCGCGGCAGGCGCGCTGGCCGAGCGCGTGCGCCTGGTAGCGGTCGACCGCGCGCATCACGTTGAGGCTGCGCGCGATCGGCAGGAAGGTGTCGCGTTCGATGCGCAGCGCCTGCGAGGCCTTGGGCGCGACCAGGGCGAAATCGGCCAGGAACTGGCCGCTCAACTGTCCGCGCAGGGGCACGAGGGCGCGGAAACGGAACTCGGTGGTGTCGGCGATCAGGGGCCGGCGCAGGATGGCATGGGCGAGCCGCACCTCGGGCGCCAGCGGCGCGTCTTCCCGGGCGCGCACCGCCCACTCGCTGCGTCCGCCGCCCTGTTCGTGCGCGGCGTGCACGGCGTCGCTGACTTCGGACAACAAGGCATCGACGGACCGGCCGGGTTCGTCGGCGCGCGCGCCGCCGCGCGCGGCGCTGACCCGCACCGGCGCGTCCGCCGACAGCCAGCCGCGCCCGGACAGGCGGGCGCGCAGGTTCTCCGCGGCGATGCGCAGGGCGCCCTCGCTGGACACGGGCAGCAGCGACAGGAAGCTGAAGTCGCCGAGCGCGCAGACGCCGGACTTCAGCGCCGCTTCGCTGGCGATGGTGGTGCCGATCTGCTGGGCCAGGTCGCCGGTGCGCACGAAGCCGAGCCGCTTGGCCAGGGCCGGCACGTCGTCGACGCTGAGCATGATCAATCCCACGCATTCGCCGAGTTCGCCGCGTCGGGCGCGCTCGATCTCGTGCACCAGGGTGGCGCGGTCGATGCGGCCGTGACGCGGGCCGCGGCCGGCGTCGGCGCCGACGACGGCATCGGCGACCTTGCGCACCCGCCCGAGCCGGCTGGTCACCGAGGCCAGCAGGTGGCGCGGCTTGACCGGCTTGGCCAGGAAATCGTCGCCGCCCATGCGGATCGCGTCGAAGCGCTTGTCGATGTCTTCCTCGCCCGACATGAACACGATCGGCGTCAGCGCCATGTCCGGGCGTTCGCGGATGAGTTGCGCGACCTCGATGCCGTTCATGTCCGGCAAGTACAGGTCGAGCAGCACGAGATCGGGCCGGAAGGCGCCGATCGCATCCAGTCCGGCGCGCGCGGTGTGCTCGACCTGGGCGCCGATGCCCTTGTGGGCCAGCACATTGGCGCAGAACATCGCGATCGAGGCATCGTCGTCGATGATCAGCACGCGCGCATCTTCACGGCTCTGGCGCAGGAACAGCCCCATCAGTCCCTCGACCGCACGCAGCGCGTCGGCGCCTTCCAGCACCACGTCGGCACCGGCGCGCTGGGCAAACAAGCGCTGGCGCACGTCGTTGCCCTCGCACAGGGCCAGCGCCAGCGGGCGGCGGCGACCCTCGCCGCCGGCGCGTTCGGCCGCTTCGATCATGCGTGCCAGGCCCGAGACGAAGCCCTCGTCGACGATCAGGGCATGCGGCGGCAAGCCGCGCGCTTCCGCGATGGCGCGATTGAGGTCGCTGAAACTGCGCACCACGAAGCGTTCGTGGGCCAGTTGCTGCACCAGGCCGGGCAGATCGCGGTCGTCGGCGCGCAGGTAATACACGACGCGATGCGAACTCGGCTTCGCGGCCGTCGGCGTCGGCCCGGACGGCGATGTGCCCGACACTTCCGCCAGATGCGCCATCAGTCCGCGCGCCCGTTCGCGTTGCGCCGGATTCGCCGCATTCCCGGATTCGACCAGGGCCGACAGGTAGACCGCGAGCTCGAGCGCGGCGCCGGAAATCGCCTCCGCCCCGGGCAAGTCGGCCGCCGCGGCCAGATTGTCGACCTGCTCGTAGAGCTGCGCGATCTCGACGACGGGCCAGGCGTCGATCAGGGCAAGTCCATGCGTGGCGATGTCCCCGGCCTGCGCCTTGAGGCGACGCAACGGCACCGGGATCGGTGCTTCATCCATGCCGAGAGCCTCGCGGTTGCATCGCCATGCGTCAAGCGCGACCAAAGTCCATGGCCGCATGGCCGCGGCCGGCGGCTTTCGGATCGACCTCGGTGGCCGCGCACGATAAGCTCCCACGCCCCGTTCGTGGCGCCCGTCGTGTCCGAAGTCCCGCTTCCGCAACGCCAGACCCTGACGCCGACGACGCTCAACGCCGAAGTGCGCGCGGCGCTGGAGCGCGGATTCCCGCTGTTCTGGATCGAGGGCGAGGTCTCGAATTTCCTCCGCGCCAAGTCCGGTCATCTGTATTTTTCGCTGAAGGACGCCGGCGCCCAGGTGCGCTGCGCAATGTGGCGCCCGCGCGCGATGCTGTTGCGCTTCGCGCCCGCCGACGGCCAGCACGTGCTGGCGCGGGCGCGGGTGACGCTGTACGAACCGCGCGGCGAGTTCCAGCTGCAGGTCGAACACCTGGAACCGGCCGGCCAGGGCGCACTGCAACGCGCCTACGAGGAACTGAAGGCGCGACTCGCGGCCGAAGGCCTGTTCGATGCCGCCCGCAAGCGCGCCCTGCCCGCCTTCCCGCGCCGCATCGCCATCGTCAGTTCGGCCAGCGGCGCCGCCATCCGCGACGTCGTCAGCGTGCTGGCGCGACGCTTTCCGCTGCTCGAGGCCGACCTGTTCCCGAGCCTGGTGCAAGGCGCCGAAGCCCCGGCCCAGCTGCGCGCCCAACTGGAACGCATCGCCGCCCTGGGTCGCCACGACCTGGTGCTGCTGACCCGCGGCGGCGGCGCGATCGAAGACCTGTTCGCGTTCAACGACGAAGCCCTGGCGCGGCGCATCGCCGCGATGCCGATGCCGGTGGTGTCCGCGATCGGGCACGAGATCGACTTCACCATCGCCGATTTCGTCGCCGATCTGCGCGCGCCGACGCCGTCCGCTGCCGCGGAACTGATCGCGCCCTCGGCCGACGCGCTGGGCGACCGCATCGACGCGCTGCAGCGCCGGCTCGGACGAGCCCAGCAGCACCGCCTGGATCGCGACGGGCAGCGCCTCGATCGGCTGCAGCTGCGCCTGCAGTCGCGACATCCCCTGAACCGCCTGGCCCTGCTCGGCGACCGCCTGCGTCATGCCGAGGCCAGACTGGTGCGCACCCCCGGTCCGATGCTCGCGCGCCAGCGCCAGCGTCTCGAACAGCTGCACGCGCGCCTTGGCCGCGCCGCGGCGCTGGAGCGCCTGGCCCTGCTGCGCAAGCGCGCCGATCACGCCCGCCTGCGCCTGCAGGCAATCTGCGTGCGCGCGCTCGAACATCGCGCCACGCACCTGGCCGGCCTCGCCCGCTCGCTCAATGCGTTGAGTCCGCTGGCACCGCTCGTGCGCGGCTACGCGATCGCATTTGACGCACTCGGACGGAGTCTGCCGTCGATCGAACGCGTCCGGCCCGGCGATGCCGTGCGGGTCCGGGTGCGCGACGGCGAGATCGACGCGCGCGTGGAAGCGACGCGTCAGTCCGGGTGAATCCAGGCCGCCGCGCCGTCGCCGTAGCGTTCGTGCTTCCAGATCGGCACGCGCGCCTTGATCTCGTCGATCACGTGGCGGCAGGCGGCGAAGGCGGCGTCGCGATGGGCGGCGGACACGCCGACATACACGGCGACGTCGCCGATGGCGAGCAAGCCGACCCGATGCTCGGCAACGATGCCACGCACGTCGAAGCGGGCCAGCGCTTCGTCGACGATGGCCTGGCCCTCGCGCTCGGCCAGGTCGGCGTAGGCCTCGTAGCGCAGCGCGGACACGGCGCGGCCGCCATGATGGTCGCGCACGACGCCATCGAACCCCACGACGGCGCCGCAATGCGGATCTTCGAGCGAACGCCGCAAGGCCGCCACGTCGATGCCGTGGCCGTTGAGGCGGAACTGACCGCGTCGCGTCGCCGACATGCTCAACCGCCCGACACCGGGGGCAGGAAGACGACTTCGTCGCCCTCGGCCAGGACGCGATCCCAGGGCGCGACGGCGCCATTCACGGCGAGCCGGACGCGTTCGCGCGGCATCGCGTAGCCGTGGCGGGCCGAGACGGCCGCATACAACGCGACCGCATCGCCGGCATGGTCGACGACCTCGGTCTCGACGCCGGCGGCGTCGCGCAAACTGGCGAAATAACGCAATTGCAGCCGCATCAGGCGGCTCCGCGATGGTCGAAGTCGTCGCGACCGCCGGACTTGGCGACCACGGCCACGCCCTCGATGCGGATCACGTGCGACAGCGCCTTGCACATGTCGTACACGGTCGCCGCCGCGACCTGGACACCGACGAGGGCTTCCATCTCGACGCCGGTCTTGGCCACGGCCGCGACCGTGCAACGCAGGCGCAGCGTATCGGCGCCGGCCCAGTGGTGCTCGAACGCGATCTTCTCGATCGGCAGCGGATGGCAGAATGGAATCAGCTCGTGCGTGCGCTTCGCGGCCAGCGTGCCGGCGACGACGGCGGTGTCGAGCACCGCGCCCTTGGCCGAGCGCAGCCGCTGCGCGCGCAGGGTCTCGGCCACGGCCGACGGAAACACGACCTGCGCCTCGGCGCAGGCCTCGCGTCGGGTGACGTGCTTGCCGCCGACGTCGACCATGCGCGGGCGACCCTCGGCATCGACATGACTCAATGCATCCGTCATTCAACCTCCGATCCGGAACATCTCGACGCGCGCCGCCGCCTCGCGCTCGCGCTCGCGTTCGGCGCGCAACTCGCTGTAACGGTCGGCGCGCATCGACCAGCAGGCGGCGATCGCCTCGCCGAGTGCCGCGTCGTCGCCGGCGAGCAGCGGGCGCAGCGGCCGTCCCTGGGTCGCGAACAGGCAGGTGAACAACGCGCCGTCGGCGGATAGGCGCGCCCGCGTGCAGTCGCCGCAGAACGGCGCGCTGACCGAGGATATGAAGCCGAGCTCGCCCTTCCCGTCCGCGTAGCGATAACGCTCGGCGACCTCGCCGCGCTGGCTGCGGCCGAGCGCGACCAGCGGCCAACGCGCGCCGATCCGTGCCAGCAGTTCGGCGCTGTCGACGACCTCGGCCCGCGACCAGCGATTGCAGGTCCCGACGTCCATGTATTCGATGAAGCGCAGCACATGCGGCGTGCCGCGGAAGCGTTCGAGCAGCGGCAACACCTCGTCGTCGTTGACGCCGCGCTGCACCACGCAGTTGAGCTTGATGCGCCCGAATCCCGCGGCTTCGGCGGCGGCGATGCCGGCGAACACGTCCGCGACCTCGCCCTGGCCGCCGCTCATGCGCCGGAAACGCGCCGGATCGAGCGCGTCGAGGCTGATCGTCAGCCGCATCAGGCCGGCGCGACGCAGTTCGGCTGCCCGCTTCGGCAACAGCACGCCATTGGTCGTCAGGGCCAGGTCGTCGACGCCGTCGATGCGCGCCAGGCGTTCGACGATCTCCGGCAGCTCCGCGCGCAGCAGCGGTTCGCCGCCGGTCAGGCGCAGCTTGCGCACGCCGATCCGCACGAAGGCGCGGGCAAGGCGTTCGATCTCTTCCGGACGCAACCAGTCGCCCTTGGGCAGGAAGGCCGACGGGCCGCCGAAGCGTTCCACCGGCATGCAGTACGGGCAGCGGAAGTTGCAGCGGTCGATCACCGAGATGCGCAGGTCGCGCAAGGGACGCCGATGCCGGTCGAACAGGCCCGTCATCGCACGCGCCCGCCATGCTGGGCCAGGGTCGCGGCCTGCATCGCGTCCATTGCCGGCGCCAGCGCATACGCATCGCCGGCGCGGGCGACGCGCAGCCCGGCACGCGCGAACTCGTCGCGGTCGGCCTCGCTGGCGTAGTGGTAGACGATCATGCGTGCGCGGGTTTCGGACGGATAGGCATGCATCAGATCATCCAGACCGGTGTGCGAGGGATTGCCTTGCAATCCGCAGTCATGGGCGATCAATTCGGCGCCGTCGGCGTGGAAGGCGACCAGTTCCGGAATCGGCCGGGTGTCGCCGGTGAACAGGAAACTGCCGCGCAAGGCGATCCCGAAGGCCGTGCGCGGCAGATGGTGTCGCACCGCGAATACGTCGAACCAGAAACCGGCATGCCAGAAACCGCGGTCGACCGGCACCAGCTGGAAGGCGTCCCAGAAATTCGCGCCGCCCTCGGCCAGCGGACTCGGATAGCTGCCGATGCGTTGCTGCAGGATCGGCACCAGTTCGGCGGCGGCGTACAGCTTCACGCGGCCGCGCCGCGCCGGATCGAAGTACGCCCGGTAGTACAGGCGCTCCAGGCCGCCGATGTGGTCGAAATGGGCGTGCGTGACGAACAGCGCCCCGGGCACGTCGCCGTAACGGTCGAGATAGGCCGTGAAGGCCTCCGGCCCGCAGTCGATCAGCAGGAGCGGCGCGGCATCGCGTTCGAGCACGACCGCGGCGGAACCGAGTTCCACCGCCTGGGCCTTGCCAACGCCGAGAAATCGCAGC
>CALMWD010000450.1 GCA_937873105.1 uncultured Rhodanobacteraceae bacterium | reverse complement strand
AAGCCGGCCTCTTCGAGCATGCCGAGCGCCGTCTGCACCGCCATCTCGCCGAAGAAGGCCTCGGGTTGCGCGCCCTGTACGACGAACTGCGCAGCGAACGCGCCCGCTTCTGGCTCGCCGAAACCGACCTGCCGGTGGAACGCATCGCCGAACGCCTCGGTTACGCCGACGCCAGCAACTTCGCGCGCTGCTTCAAGCGCTGGACGAATCAAACGCCGCGGGAGTATCGACGTGGGCGCTCGATCACTTGAATGGCGTTCAATGAGGTCGTGATATCGTCAATCCGGATCATTCGACATGCAGGGCAATCGCCATGGCTATTCATAGCAGCCTATTCGGGTCTGTCACGGTTTCCGGCAAGGAAGCCAAGGCGTTCCGGCGCGCAATGAAGAATCCCGTGGCTTCGCCCGCGGCGGTGGAAGCAGTCATGCGTGGTCGTGAAATGGCGAGGGCGATCATGGAGACGGGCCTGGCCGTGTCGAACCTTCGGCCCAAGGAATCGACCAGACGTCGTGGTAAGAAAGTTGCCCGGTGAATGCTCCGCAATCCGGCCTTCACTATCGGACCATTCACACTGACGATGGTGTCAACTCGTTGCGCTTGGGCGATGCTTCGCTGAAGCCGCTCAAGGCGTTTCTGAAGAAGGATGCACGCCGCTTTCATGAAGAGTACTTGGCCAGGACTCTGGTCGGAGTACAGCCTGGAGACCGGACGGTCATCGCATTTGCGACGCTCGTGTGCGCGAACATTCTGGTCAAGCAATTGCCGGAAGAGGAACGGATCAGTGGATTCAGGTTCAACTCCTACCCGGCCATGATGCTGGCTCGTCTTGCCGTCGACAAACGGTTCCAGGGGCAGGGCATCGGGACAGAGCTTCTCGACCTTGCCATCAGCCTTGTCGTCGGCTCAATCATGCCCATAGCCGGTTGTCGCTACTTGCTTGTCGATGCCAAAGAGTCATCCGTTCGCTTCTACGAACGTCACGGTTTCGCCAGGTTGGGCGAACTGCCGGACTCGAAGAGGGATCTGACGTCGATGTATATCGATTTGCTTCCCGTCGCCCGGGCTGTGTCCGGCGCCGACAAACTCTAGACTACGCCCATGCTCAGTTTCTCCAATCTCCGCCTGCGGCGTGGGCCGCGGGTGCTCATTGATGGCTTGTCCGCGACCATCCATCGTGGCCAGCGTGTCGGCTTCGTCGGCCGCAACGGCACCGGCAAGTCCAGCCTGTTCGCGATGATCCTCGGCGAGCTCCAGCCCGACCAGGGCGACGTGTCGCTGCCCAAGAACCTCACGGTCGCGACGGTGGCGCAGGAAATGCCGCACACCGACCAGCCGGCGATCGACTACGTGCTCGACGGCGACGCCGAACTGCGTGCGGTCGAGGCCGCGCTGGCCGAAGCCGAGATCGTGCACGATGCCGACGCCATCGCGCACGGGCACGAGCGCCTGCACGCGATCGGGGGGTATGCGGCCTCCGCGCGTGCGGCGCGCATGCTCGACGGCCTCGGCTTCAAGCCGGACCAGATCAACGACCCGGTGTCGGCATTCTCCGGCGGCTGGCGCATGCGCCTGAACCTGGCGCGCGCGCTGATGAAACGCGCCGACCTGATGCTGCTCGACGAGCCCACCAACCACCTCGACATCGATGCCGTGGTCTGGCTGCAGAACTGGCTGCTCGCCTACGAAGGTACCTTGCTGGTCATCTCGCACGACCGCGAATTCCTGGACGCGATCTGCACCCACACCCTGCACCTCGCCGAGCTGAAGGCGACGCTGTACACCGGCAACTATTCGCAGTTCGAACGCATGCGCGCGGAGCGGCTGGCCCAGCAGGCGGCGACGCTGGCGGCGCAGCAACGCACCATCGCCCACCTGCAGAAGTTCGTCGACCGCTTCAAGGCCAAGGCCAGCAAGGCCCGCCAGGCGCAGTCGCGCGTGAAGATGATCGAGCGCATCCAGCTGGTCGCGCCGGTCGTGGCCGACAGCGAGTTCAGCTTCGACTTCCCGCAGCCCGAGAAGCTGCCCTCGCCGCTGATCCGCCTGCACGATGCCGCCGTCGGTTACGGCGACCGCACCGTGCTGTCGCACGTCAAGCTCAGCCTGGAGCCGGGCCAGCGCATCGGCCTGGTCGGTCCGAACGGCGAGGGCAAGTCGACCCTGGTGAAGCTGCTGGCCGGTGAATTGCCGGTGCGCGCCGGCGAGATGACGCGGCATCCCGACCTGCGCGTCGGCTATTTCGCGCAGCATCAGCTCGAACAGCTCGATCCCGAGGCGTCGCCGCTCGAACACTTCAAGAAACTCGATCCGGGCAAGGGCGAACAGGAGCTGCGCAACGTGCTCGGTTCCTTCAATTTCGTCGGCGACCGCGTGTTCGAGAAGGTCGGCCCGTTCTCGGGCGGCGAGAAGGCGCGCCTGTCGCTGGCCATGGTCGTCTATCGCAAGCCCAACCTGCTGCTGCTCGACGAACCGACCAACCACCTCGACCTCGACATGCGCCAGGCGCTGGAACTGGCGCTGCAGGACTACGACGGCGCGGTCGTGCTGGTGTCGCACGACCGCCACCTGGTCGGCGCCACCTGCGACCAGCTCGTGCGCGTCTGCGACGGCGCGGTCGGCGAGTTCGACGGCGATCTCGACGACTACGCCAGGTGGCTGAGCGCGCGCGGCAACGCGCCGCGCAACGAGAGCGGTGCCGCGAAGCCGGCCTCGGAGCGTTCGCCGCGCCAGAACGACAAGGCGGCGAAGAAGCAGGAACGCGCGCTGCGCGACGCGCTGAAGAAGGCCGAAGCCGAGATGGAACAGCTGCAGAAGGCGATGCAGCAGGCCGATGCCGAGGTTGCGGCGCCCGGCTTCTTCCAGCAGGACAAGTTCAAGGTGCTGGCCGCGACCCAGCGCCAGGCCGAGGCCCGGCGCAAGCTCGACGAGGCCGAAGCGCGCTGGCTGGCGGCGGCGGAGGCGGTCGAAGCCTTGTCATCCTGAGCGGGTCGCCGCTCAGTCGACGGCGATGCCGCCCGCGCGGAGCTGCTCGCGCAGGGGCGCGAGTTCGTGCTCGAAGCGCTTCCAGCGTTGCAGCGAACGCGCGTGGATCGGCTCCCGCACCTGCACCGCGCTGGCGGTGGCCACCGGCGCCGCATTGCGCTCGAACTGCAGGCAGGCCGGGTCCCAGGACAGCCCGCAGGCGGCGAGCAGGGCACGGCTCGCGGCTTCCTGGTCGGCGACCAGGTCTTCGTAGCGCAGTTCGTGGATGCGCCCCGGGAACACCGCGTGCCAGTGCCGCATCAGGCGCTCGAACTGCAGGTAGTAGCGGCCGGTGTCGCGCAGGTCGAACGAGTAGTCGTAGAACGGCGAAGTCTGCGCGAACAACTGGCGGAAGTTGCCGAGGCAGGTGTCCATCGGGTCGCGGCGCAGGCAGACGATGCGCGCATTCGGCAGCGCCCGCGCGATGTAGCCGGCATACAGGAAGTTGTGCGGCAGCTTGTCGATGAAGCGCGGCCGCGCGCCGCTGACCGCGCGTGTGCTGTCGACGTAGGCGGCGCCGAGGCGATGCCAGTCGACCAGCGCGCCGCGGCGTACCGTGTCCGGGTCGATGAGCAGGCGTGTGGTGCTGCCGGAGACACGCTTGAGCGCGACCCCGAAGTCCTGCAGTTCGCCGCAGGACATGACCTCGGGATGGCTCGACAGGATGCGCTCGACCAGGGTCGTGCCCGAGCGCGGCATGCCGATGACGAAGATCGGGCGCGCGCTGTCGTGGCCGGCCGGACCATCGGGCACGCCCGGCATCGCCTCGACGAGGGCATCGAACAGGGCCTGGTCGCGGCCGAAATCGTAGTCGCGCTGGCGCCGACCCGCGGCCTTGCCGGCCGCCAGGTGCGCGAAGGCCTCGGCGTAGGCGCCGAGGTCTTCCTGTTCCTTGGCGATCGCCAGATTCAGGTAGAGGGCGGCCTGGTCGTCTCCGCCGTGCTGCGACAGCAGATCGTTCAGGCGCGCCAGATGATGGCCGCCGGCCTCCTGCTTGCGCAGCTGCGACAAGGCCAGATGCGCCTTCCAGTAACGCGGGTCCAGCGCCAGGCAACGTTCGTGGGCGGCTTCGGCGCCGGGCACGTCGCCCAGGGCGGTCAGCGCCGTGGCCAGGTTGAAATGCGCGGTGGCCGAGTCCGGGCGCAGGTCCGCGACTTGCCGGAATGCCGCGGCCGCCTTGTCGTGGGCATTGAAGCGCGAGTAGACGACGCCGAGGATCTCCAGGGTCATCGCGTCCTTGTTCGGGCGCACCGCCGCGGTATCGGCGGCGCCCAGGGCGGGGCCGGGCAGGGACAGTTCCATCAATGCGCGGGCCAGATGCGCCCAGTAGTCGGCGCGGTTCGGCGACAGGCGCGCGGCGCGGTCCAGTCGTTCGGCCGCCTGCGGCAGCCGGCGCAAGTGCAGGGCCGCGACGCCGGCCACGAACCAGACCCCGCCGTGCCCGGGCGCCTGCGCCAGCAGGGGTTCCGCCAGCGACTGCGCGCGTGCCCAGTCGCCGCGGTTCAGCGCGTCGACGGCGGCGGCATACCGGCGCGCCGGATCGTTCTTGTCCATGCTCGGGGTCTCCGTTGCGATCCCGCAAAAAAGTGCGGCCCCGCTGTGAACGGGGCCGCGGTCCTGCTAGGGCCGGTCGGAAACCGGCGCTACATCACTTGCCCAGATCGTAACGCGCTTCCAGGTAGATCGCGCGTCCGAACACCGAGTACTGCGCCGAGTTGTACGGCGCACCGCTCGAGCCCGGGTAGGTCGGATCGAACGGCGGCATGCTGTTGAACAGGTTGTTCACCAGCAGGGACACGTCGAGCGCTTCCGTGAACGCGTAGTTCAGGCTCAGGTTGTACGTCGTGAACGAGGGCAGCTTGCCGGTCGTGGGCGCGGTGTAGTTGTCCACCGTGCGGGCACGATTGTTCGGCGTCGGACCCATGTGGTTGGCGTACAGCGTGGTGCTCAGGCGGTCCAGCGACCACGTGGCCGAAGCATTGGCCTTGTAGTGCGGATCGCTGCTGTAGCCCGGGCGGTTCAGCAGGTCGACGGCCTCGTCGCCTTCGAACGCGATCGACTCGTGTTCGAGGTTCTTGGTGTACGAGACGTTGAACAGCAGGCCGCCGGCCTTGCCCATGTCGAGCGAGTAGCGGCTGGACAGGGTCACGGCTTCAAGCAGCTGCTGCGCTTCGTTCACCTTCGGCGTGTCGATCTGCACGATGCGGCCGGTGGCGTTGCGGATGACGCGCGAGATCGCTTCCTGGCAGGTCGGCGAGTTGATGTCGTAGCCGGGCTGGCCGGTACGGCACAGGTACTCGCGCAGGGCCAGGCCCTGGGCGCTCTGCGGCTGGATTTCGTTGCGGATGTCCCAGTTGTGGTAGTCCGCCGCGAAGGACAGTTCCGGCATCGGCGCCCAGACCACGCCCGCGCTCCACACGTCGGCCGTCAACGGCTCCAGCGAGTCGCCGCCTTCGGTGGTGCCGAAGAACTGGCGGTTCGAGTCCGCGGCCGGGCAGGCGTCGATGTTGTCCGGCGTGAAGCCGGCCTGCGCGCAACGGTAGAAGTCGGTGACGAACGAGTAGTAGCCGCTCGGTGCCTGGAAGGTGTCGGGCAGGGTCGGCGCCTTGAAGGCGGTGCCGAGCTTGCCGCGGAACAGCAGCGTCTCGATCGGGCGGAACTCGAGGCCGAGCGAGTAGGTCGCCTTGCTCGCGGTGTCCGCGCCGTCCGGATGGTAGGAGTCGTAACGACCCGAGACCGAGGCCGTCAGCATTTCCCAGACCGGCAGGCGCACTTCGCCGGTGACGGCGTAGCGATCGCGTTCGCCGCGGCCGTCGGTGGCCGTGGTGCCCCAGATTTCGCCGTTCAGCAGGCGCGGATCCGGCGAGTAGTCCCAATCCTGACGGGCGCCTTCCACCGCAAACGCGGCGCCGGCGTCGCCGCCGGGCAGGCTGAACAGCGACGCGTTGGTGATCTGCGCGCGCAGCATGGTGTCGGTGGTGTCGCTGCGCGAGCTGGTCATGCCGCTGAAGCTCGCCATTTCCTCGGCGGTGAGCAGCGAATAGAACGCGCTGTAGTCCGGGGTGAATACCGGATAGGCGCCGTAGTACGGGTCCCAGCCCTGCTGGTCGCCGAGCACGCGTTCGCGGAAGAACTCGTTGATCGGATCGGCGAAGCGGTTCCAGCTCTGTTCGTCGAGATCGTACTGGGTGCGCGACAGCGACACGTCGTAGTCCCAGTTCGAGTCGCCGAGCACGCCGCGGCTGCCGAGGTTGACCACGTAGGAGCGGCTGACGTCGGTGCTCATCGAGTTCTTGAAGCCGTCGCTGCTGCCCCAGTCCTCGGGCACGAAGGCGCGCTGCAGGTTGAGGAAGTCGTCGACGTCCGGATCGTAGAAGTAGCCCCACTCGACGCCGGTGCCCCACCACGTGTAGTTGGCGCCGACGTGGTAGTCGACCTCTTCGCGGCTGTACAGCACGTTTCCGTACAGCTCGTGGTTGTCGTTCACCGCATAGGTCGCGTGCGTGTAGAACTGGAACGCTTCCTTGCCGCTCTTCAGCGTGCGATAGCCCGGCGAGAACGGCGAGCCGCAGTACAGCTCGTCGCCGAAGCCCGGGCGGACCTGCAGGCCGACGGTGCCGCCGAAGCCGGTGGCCACGTTGTTGCAGACTTCCGGACCCAGCGGGAAGTAGTAGCTCGTGAACGGGCTGTAGATCAGCCAGTCGCGGCCGACCAGCGGCGCCGAGGTGCCGTTGAGGTTGTACTGGCGCGTCAGTTCGCGGTCGTACGCCCAGATCGGATCGCTCTTTTCGTACTGGCCGCCGACCAGCACGCTGAGGCGGTCGTCGGCGCCGGAGAACCCGGTGACCGCGCTGATGCGGCCGACTTCGCCGCCACCGTCGGTGAAGGCGCCGCCGCGGACGCTGATGACCGGGTTGTCGACCGTCTTCTTCAGGATGATGTTGATGACGCCGGCGATGGCGTCCGAGCCGTACAGCGAGGACTGGCCGCCCGGCAGCACTTCGATGCGGTCCACCAGCTCGATCGGAATGCCCGAGATGTTGTTGAACGCGTCGCTGCCGTTGTACAGCGCCGGATAGTCGGCCATCGGGCGGCCGTCGATCAGGTACTTGGTGTAGCCCACGTTCAGGCCGAACAGGCTCGCGGTTTCCGCGCCCTGGGTGAACGAGGCCGAGGTCTGCGAACCCTGGACGCCTCCGGTCGCGAAGGAGCTTTCCTTCACGACGTCGGAGATCTGGGTATAGCCGCGGACCTTGATGTCCTCGGCCGAGATCACCGTCACCGGGGTGAAGGTCTCGATCTGCGACTGCGGGATCAGCGAGCCGGTCACGACGACCTTCTCCATCTCCTGCGCCTTGTCGGCCGAGTCTTCGTCGTCCTGTGCCTGCTGCGTGCCCTGATTCGCGCTGTCTTGCGCGAGCGCGAGTTGCGGAAGGGCGAACGCGCCCAGCATGGCCGCCACGATGGCGGCGCTGAGCCGGTTGGCGTTCGGTAGTTTCTTGCGATCGATCATTGCGTGTGTCTCCGTTGGCAAGTGCCGAATTTCATCCAATCGCTACCCGTGGGCAATCCGGATGACACTTGACATTAACGGAAATGCAACGATCTCGACGTGATGATGGCGTGAAATTATTGAAAACCTATGGCGCATGCATCGCCGCGCCGCGCGGTTTCGCCTCAGGCCGGGTCCGCGCCCGTCGCCGAAGCATGGGGATGCACCTGCTTCCAATGCCGCGCGATATCGATGCGCCGGCACACCCAGACGCCGTCGAACTGGTCGATGTAGTCGAGGAACTGCTGCAAGGCATGGAAGCGGCCGGGACGGCCGAGCAGGCGGCAGTGCATGCCGATCGACATCATGCGCGGCCACTCGGCGCCTTCGGCGTAGAGCACGTCGAAGCTGTCGCGCAGGTACTCGAAGAAATGCGTGGCGGTGTTGAAGCCCTGCGGCGTGGCGAAACGCATGTCGTTCGCGTCCAGCGTGTACGGCACGACCAGGTGCGGCTTGCGCGAGCCGTCCGACAGCTCGACCTCGGTCCAGAACGGCAGGTCGTCGCCGTAGTAGTCGCTGTCGTATTCGAACCCGCCGTGCTCGACCACGAGTCGGCGCGTGTTCGGCGAGTCGCGGCCGGTGTACCAGCCGAGCGGCGCGGCGCCGGTGAGCTGGCGCTGGATTGCGACCGCGCGTTCCAGGTGCTCGCGCTCCACGTCCTCGGGGATGTTCTGGTAATGGATCCAGCGCCAGCCGTGCGAGGCGATCTCGTGGCCGAGTTCGACGCAGGCTTGGACGAACTCGGGATGGCGCTGCATCGCCATCGCCACGCCGAACACGGTCAGCGGCAGGCCGCGGCGCTCGAACTCGCGCAGGATGCGCCAGCCGCCGACGCGCGAGCCGTACTCGTAGATCGACTCCATGCTCAGGTGGCGGTCCGGATAACTGGCCGCACCGATGATCTCCGAAAGGAACTGCTCCGAGCCGCCGTCGCCGTGCAGCACGCAGTTCTCGCCGCCTTCCTCGTAATTCAGCACGAACTGCACGGCGATGCGCGCGCGGTTCGGCCATTGCGCCTGCGGCGGGTTGCGGCCGTAGCCGACCAGGTCGCGCGGATAGGGAGTCGTCGTCATGGCCCTAGTGTCGCGGTCGCGCCGGCCTCAGTCGAGCGCCACCGGGTCGACGTCGATCGACCAGCGCAGCTTCCGCGACAGCGGATGCGCGTAAAGCAGCGGCAGCAGCGCGTCGAGTGCGGCGTGCAGGTCGCGGCGCTGCGGCGCTTCCAGCAGCAGTTGCATGCGTTCGTAGCCGGCGCGGCGCGCGTGCGGCGCCGGCAGCGGCCCGGCGACGGTCACGCCTTCGCGAGCGACGGATGCGGCGGCCTCGCCCAGGAACGATTCGATCTGCGCGCGTTCGCGCGCTTCGGCACGAAGCAAGGCCTGGGACGAAAAGGGCGGCAGCGTCAGCGCTTCACGCAAGCGCAGTTCCTCGCGCGCAAAGGCTGGATAGCCGCCGTCGAGCAGGGTGCGGAACAGCGCATGCTCGGGGTGGTGCGTCTGGATCAGCACCATGCCGCGGCGGGCGCCGCGTCCGGCACGCCCGGCGACCTGCACGATCAGCTGTGCCAGCCGTTCCCCGGCGCGCGGATCGGCGCTGTAGAGGCCGCCGTCGGCATCGGCGATCACCGCCAGCGTGACCCCGTGCAGGTCGTGGCCCTTCGCCAGCATCTGGGTGCCGACCAGGATGCAGGGTTCGCCGGCATGGGCACGTGCGAGCACGCGTTCGAACTGGTCGGCGGAACGCGCGACATCGCGGTCGAGGCGCAGCACCGGCACCTCCGGGAAGCGTTGCGACAGCGCAGTCTCCAGGCGTTCGGTGCCGACGCCGACCGGACTCAGGCCGGCGCCGCCGCAGGCCAGACATTGCTTCGGCAACGGACGTTCGCGGTGGCAGTGGTGGCATACCAGGCGGGCGCGACCGCGATGCAGGGTGTAGGGGCGTTCGCAGCGTTCGCAGTCGCCATGCCAGCCGCAGTCGATGCAATGCAGGACCGGCGCGAACCCGCGGCGATTGCGGAACACCAGCGCCTGCTCGCCGCGCGCGAGTGTCGCGGCGATCGCCTCCAGCGCGCGCCGACCGAGCCCGTCCTGCAGGCGTTCGCGGCGCACGTCGATCAGCTCGACCGCGGGCGGCCGCGCGTGCCCGGCGCGGGCGTCGAGGCGCACGTGCCGATAGCGGCCGCGTTCGACGTTGGCCAGGCTCTCGAGCGCCGGGGTGGCGCTGCCCAGCACGACCGGAATGCCGCCGTGCTTGGCCCGCACCAGGGCGACGTCGCGGGCGTGGTAGCGGAAACCCTCGTGCTGCTTGAACGAGGCGTCGTGTTCCTCGTCGATGACGACCAGGCCGAGCCTGGGCAGCGGCGCGAAGACCGCCGAGCGCGTGCCGAGCACGACCAGCGGGGCGTCGCCGCGCGCACGCTCGAAGGCGCGCGCGCGGGGTCCGTCGGCCAGCCCGGAATGCCAGGCCAGCACGGGCGCGGCCAGGCGTTCGCGGAAGCGCGCCAGGGTCTGCGGGGTCAGGCCGATCTCGGGCACCAGGACCAGGACCTGTTCGCCGCGCGCCAGCGTCTGTTCGATCGCGGCCAGGTAGACCTCGGTCTTGCCGCTGCCGGTGATGCCTTCGAGCAGGGTGGTCGCGAAACCGCCGAGGGTCGCGACGATCTGCGCGACCGCCTCGCGCTGCCCCTCGTTCAGCGGCGGCGGCCGGGTCCGGGTCGCGCGCGGTGCCTCGTCCAGCGAGAGCACATCGATCAGTCCGAGCTGGGACAGGCGGCGCTTCGCGGTGCCGGCCTGCGCGATCGCGGCGCGCAGCGCCGGCCACGAACGCGGTCCTTCGAGCAGGGCGTCGTACAAGGCCGCCGGTGCGCTGCCGGCACGCAGTTGCCGGCGGCGTTCGGGGTCCGGACGCAGGCGCAAGACCAGGTCGCGGGGCGCGCCGCCGCCGTCGGTGCGATCGCGGACCGGTGCCGGCAACGCGCTGGCCAGGGCCTCGCCCAGAGGATAGGCGTAGTAGCGCGCCGCCCACAGCAGGCTGCGCCACAAGGGCTCCGGAAACACCGGCGTCGGATCGAACAGCGCGATCGCGGCCCGCAGCTTCGTCTGCGGCGAGGCCTGCGCATGCGCAACGACCACGCCGACCAGTTCGCGCGGACCGAACGGCACCCGCAGACGGGCGCCGATCGCGACATCGGCGCCGGCCATGCCCGCGGGCGGCAGGTAATCGAACAGTTCGGGCAGGGGCGCGGGCACGGCCACGCGCAGGACGTCGGACATCGGGGCGGGATCGGGGGCCGGGCCGGCAGTCTAGCGGCGCGTTCCACATGCGGAATCGGCGACGACATCGCGTGCCGCTGCGGGGCCGGCGGCCGTTTCTGATCTGCAATCGAGAAGTCGGCGCCAACCAATTGATCCCGATGAAAAAACATCCTTATCCACACCAGCTGTGGATAACTGTGTGGATTCAGCCTCCAACAAACTCGCCCGAGCGCGTCATGGCGCGGCCTACGCCTGGCCCGGTCAAAAACTAGCCATATCCACGAAGGCTTTAAAATCAAATGGTTGCATTCTCGGCTCGGGCAACGGAAGGTGACATGACCGGCGCGTGTCGGGGACTTGACAGGCTTTTCCCCGCCTGTGAACTAAACCGCAAACCCGGGCCCAGCAGGAATGCGGCGGAGCGGCTGTTTCCGGCGGTGTCAACCGTTTCCGTCCTGCTGCGTTCCGGGCACCGCAACCTTCCCGACGACCGCACCTACAATGACCCCGACCCTGGCGATGCACTGGATGGACAGCGACCGCCCCGCGACCTCGCGCAACCACGATGCGCTCGACGCCTTCCTGCGCGGCATCGAACGGCGCGCGTTGCGTATGGCCGAATTCGCGGTCGGGAGCCGCGACGACGCGCTCGACATCGTTCAGGACTGCATGCTGACCTTTGTCCGCAACTACCGCGACAAGCCCGCCGCCGACTGGGCGCCGCTGTTCCATCGGGTGCTCGACAGCCGGGTGCTCGATTTCCATCGCCGGCACCAGGTGCGCTCGCGCTGGTTCGGCTGGATCGATCGGCTGGTCGGTCGCGAGGGCGAGGACGTCGATGCGCTCGCCGACGTCGCCGATGCCCAGGTCGCCCAGCCCTGGCAGGCGGTGGCCGACGGAGAAACCGCCGCAGCCCTGGAGTCGGCGCTGCGTGCCCTGCCGCATCGCCAGCGCCAGGCCTTCCTGCTGCGCATCTGGGAAGGGCTCGACGTCGCCGATACCGCGCGTGCGATGGCCTGCAGCGAAGGCAGCGTCAAGACGCATTTGTCGCGCGCGATGGGCGCATTGCGCGCCCGACTGGAGCATCATCATGGCTGAGCACGACGAGGACCCGTGGACGCAACGCATCCGCCAGCAGCTCGAAGACAGCGCCCGCGACCTGGACGCGACGACCTTGTCGCGCCTGAATCGGGCGCGGCAGGCCGCCCTGCAGGCGGCGCGACGTCCGCAACCGCGACCCTGGCTGTGGCCGACGCTGTTCGCGACCGCCGCCTCGCTGGCCTTGGCGGTGGCGATCTGGCCGCGGGTGGTGCCGTCGACGGTGGCGCCGCCGACTGCGGTCGCGGCGCCCGAGGACTTTTCGATGCTCGCCGGCGAGGAGCAGCTCGATCTGTACCAGGAGCTCGACTTCTATGCCTGGCTGGATGCGCAGCCGTCCTCGGAATCGGGTTGACGGCGGACGGACGCGCCGCCGAACCGGCGCCGAGCGCCGAACTGCTGCTGTATCTCGCCGAGTTCGCCGACGACCAGGGCCGCCCCGAAGATCCGATCGAAGTCGCCGCGCAAGACGACGCATCGCCGAAACCCGAGACCCGCAACGAAGACGAAGCCCGAACCGATGAACCGCCGTCCCGCCCCGAACGCGTCGAAGCCGATGACTAGCCTGCGCGCCCTGCTGTGGCTCGTGCTGGCCGGGGTCGGCCAGATCGTGGCGGCCGAGCGCGTCGACTTCGACACGCTGACCCCGGCCGAGCAGCGCGTGCTGATGCCGTTCGCGGAACAGTGGTCGACGCTGGCGCCGGAGACGCAGCGCAATCTGCGTCTCGGCGCGCAACGCTGGAACGGGCTGACGCCGCAACAGAAGCGGGAGGCCGCACGCCGCTTCGGCGACTGGCAGCAGCTGCCCGATGGCGAGAAGCAGCGCATTCGCGAGCGATACCGCGCCTTCCGGCAGCTGCCGCCGGAACAGCAGCAGCGGCTGCGCGGCGCCTACCAGCGTTTCCAGCAGTTGCCGCCCGAACAGCGTGCCCAGATGCGCCGGCGCTTCGAGCGCATGACGCCGGGCGAGCGCCGCGCCTGGCTGGACGGCATGCGGGCGCAGCAGCAGCTCGGTGCGCGCGAACGCTTCCTGCAGCAGGTGCCGCCGGAACAACGTGCCGCGATCGAGGAGATGATGGCGCGTTTCACCGCACCCGAGCGCCAGCGCCTGGCCGCGCACCTGCGCGGACTGCCGGCGCCGGCGTGGCGCGCCCTGCACGAACGCCTGCTGGCGATGACCGTGGACGAGCGCATCGCCTTCGTCGCGGCGCTGCCGTCTGCCGGGGATCAGCCGGCGCGTTGATGCGCCGGATCGGTCTCGTTCGCCGCCGGCGCCAGGCGCAAGGGCGGATGCAGCAGGCGCGGCAGCTCGACGAAGAAGGTGGCGCCGCGCCCGATGCCCTCGGATTCCGCGCGCACGTTGCCGCCGTGCAGCGCCACCAGGTCCTTGACGATGGCCAGGCCAAGGCCGGTCGAACTCTCGCCGCCGGTGGGCCGCGCCGACAGGCGCTGGAAGCGCTTGAACAGCTGGCGCCGGTCGTCCACGGAGAAGCCCGGACCGTAGTCGCGGATGGCGACGCGCGCGCGCTCGGGGTCGAGCTCGATCCAGACCTCGATCAGGCCCTTCATCGGCGAGAACTTGATGGCGTTGCTCAGCAGGTTCTCGAAGACCTGGTCGAGGCGCTCGACGTCGGCCAGCACGATGGCGCCGCTCGCGGCACGGAAGTCGATCTGCTGCTGCTTCGCCTGCGCCCGCGTGCCGACGCGGGCGATGGCGTCGGCCAGCAGCACCGACAGGTCGCAGGGCACCTGTTGCAGCTTGATCTGGCCGGCGTCGAGCACGGCCGATTCGAGCAGGTCGCTGACCAGCTTCAAGGTCCGTTCGGCGGCGGCGATGATGATGTTGGCGTGGCGACGGGCGTGCTCGATCGACTCGCGCTCGGCGCGGATCAGTTCGGCGAAGCCGATGATGGAGCTCAGCGGGTTGCGCAGGTCGTGCGCGGCGATGCCGAGCATCTCGGTCTTGACGCGGTCGGCCTCCTCGGCGCGACTGCGCGCCTGCTCCGCGGTCTGCAAGGCGCCGGCGAGGCGCGCGTTCGCCGCGGTACGTTCGCGCGCGGCGCGCCGGCTCTCGACGAAGCGCACGGTCAGCAGCACCGCGATGCCGGCGAGCAGGACCATCGCCGCCGCGAACGCGCGCTTGAGCAGGGTCTCCTGGGCCAGGATCTCGGCCTGCTGCTCGCTGGCCGCGCGCAGGGCGAGAAGTTCGCGCTCGCGCTCGCGCATGTTCGCCGCGTTGGCGAGCAGGGCGTAGCGGGCCTCGTTCTGTTCGCGGTACTGGCGTTCGCGCAGTTCGTGCGCGGTCTTCAGGTCGGTCAGGGCCTGGGCGTTGTCGCCCTGCAGCTCGTGGATGTCCGCGAGCTGGCGGTGCAGGCCGATCTGCATCGTGCGGTCGCTTTCGCCCTGGCGCAGGAGCTGGAGCGCGCGTTGCGTGTAGTCGAGCGCCCGCTGCAGGCGGTCGCGTCGTTGCGCGCCGGACAGTTCGGCGCCGGAACGGCCGAGATGCCAGCGGCCGAGCTCGGCCAGCGCTTCGACCATCTCGGCGCGTGCGCCGACACGGGTCGCCAGGTTCAAGGCCTGTTCGAAACCCGAGACCGCGCCCGCCTCGTCGCCGCGCGCCGCCGCGACGCGCGCCAGCCCGGTGCGGGCGGCGCTTTCGCCGACCACGTCGCGATGTTCGGTCTGCAGGTCGAGCGCGCGCGTGAAGGCATATTCGGCCTGGTCGACGAGGCCGCGGCCCAGGGCGATGCGACCCTGGCCCATCCAGATCGCGGCGACGTCCTGGGCGGGCACGAGGTCCTTCGCCGCATAGTCCTCGTATTGCTGCAAGGCGGCCTCGTAGTGCCGCTGGGCGTCGCTCCAGGCCTGGCGGCGTTCGAACACGCGCGCGATGTTGATCGAGGACGCGATCAGGCCGGGCAGGTCGTCAAGGTCGCGCCACAGCGTCTGCACGCGCTGGTGCCGGTCCAGCGCCTCCGCATCCAGGCCCTGACGTTCCAGCACCGTGCCGTAGCTGTTGCCGACCTTGGCGATCAGCCGCGTGTCGGCCAGCGCTTCGGCGGCCGTCAGGGCTTCGACCAGATAGCTGCTGGCCGCCTGCAACTGGCCGCGCAGCCGGGCGACGCGGCCGAGGTTGTGCAGGGCTTCGATGCGCCCGCGTTCGTAATGGAGGTCGCGTGTGGCGACGAAGGCTTCCGAGGCCAGGCGTTCCGCCCGCGTCGGATCCGCGCGCGCCAGTTGCTCGGCCGTGAGGTTGAGCTGGTCGATGCGGATCTCGGCGAGCGCGCGTTCGGCATCCGCCGTGGGGATCGAGTCCTCGGCGCGGGCCGTGGGCGGCATGGCCGCCAGCCCGAGCGCGAGCGACCCGATGACCCGGAGCAGCAGACGCGGAAGGCGGGATGGGCGGCGCGGGACGGGCATCGTAGACCGGAGGACAGCGCGATCGGCGCCGCCGCGAGGATAGCCGACGTGACGGTTCGTCACAGGTTGGGGCATCGCCGCGACGGTTGCCGTTCAGCCGCCCCGGCAGGCGCCCCGGTCAGGGCGCGCGCAGCCGGGGAATGCCGCTGACCAGCCACCAGCGCTTGGCGGCGGCGTCGTAACGCCAACGCATGCGTTCGATCGCGGACTTCCCTTCCTGCGTGTGCCGGTTCACGAAGTCGATCTGCGCGATCTGCTCGACTTCGGTCGGCGACAGCACGACCGGCGGCTGCTCGCGGTAACCGGCCACCTGCAACTGCTTCAGGCGCTCGAGTTCGAAGGCGGTCGGGCGCGGCGCTTCCGGCGCGAGGAAGGCCATCGCATCGTCGACGCTGCCCCAGCGCACCGCGGCGGCGTACTGGTCGAGCGTCAGGTCGAGCAACTTGTCCTCCTCGCGTTTGCCGGCGCAGGCGACCAGCAGCACGAATCCCAGCAGGGCGACGATTCGCGTCAGCTTGCGCATCTCAGGCACTCCGTTTGGCGACGAACTTTCCGAACATGCGGCAGGCGACGCCGCCGCCTTCCGCGACCGCGACCTCGGCCATCATCGTGATGCGCGCCTTACCGCGCGCACGCAGGTCGGCGATGAACTGGTCCCAGTCCTGGCCGGGTTCGGCGGCGGCTTCGGCCGTCAGCGCGTCCCAGACCGGGTTGAGGTAACTGATGGCGCTGTCGGCAACGAACACTTCGGCCTGTTCGCCGGCCTCGGCCAGTTTCAGGTTCACGAGGCCCCAGGCGGCCAGCGTCATCAGGCTGGCGAGGCTGCCGCCGAAGGCGCAGCCCTTGTCGTTGACGTTCGGCGCCAGCGGCGCCTGCAAGGCGATGCGGTGGCCGTCGTAGTCGAGCACGCCGATGCCCATGGCGCGCGCCATCGGAATGGTTTCGAGGATGGTGCGCTCGAGCGAGAGCGGGTCGTGGATCATGCCCCAGTCTGCCGGCTGGATCGCTCGCTGCGCAAGCGCCGGACGATGACGCCCGCGCCGAAGCGGACTAACCTTGGCCGCATGGACGCGCCCCCCAGGGACAACGAACGGTTGCGAGGACGCGGCTTCGTGCTGACGCGCCCGGCCGGCGAAAACCGCGCCTTCGCCGCCGCACTGCGACGGCGCGGCGCCGAGGTCGTCAGCCTGGCGCCGTTCCGCGTGGTGCCGCGCCGGGATCCCGAGGTCCTGGCCCTGGCCTTGCGTGCCGCCGCCCATGCCGATGTCGTCGTGGCCGCGAGCACGCTGGCGGTCCGCCATGCGTTCGCGGTGGTGCCGGACTGGCTGCCGCGCGGCGGCGTGATCGCCCAGGGACCGGCCACGGCGGACGCGCTGGCGGCCCACGGCATACGTGCCGAGCTGCCGGCATCGGGATTCCGCAGCGAGGAAGTGCTCCAGCATCCGTGGCTGGCGCAGGCGCGTCGCGTGGTGCGCATCACCGGCGCCGGCGGCCGCGACTGGCTGGTGCAGCGTCTGCGCGAACGCGGCGTCGACGCCGCCGATCTCCCGGTCTACGACCGCGTGCCCTGCCCGGCGCGCGCCGACCGCCTGCGCCGGATCGACGCGATGGCGCGTCCGCAATTGATCGTCAGCAGCCGCGAGGCCCTGCTGGCGTTGCCGGCCCTGCTCGGCGAGACCCGCTGGCTGCGCCTGGCCGCGGCGACGGTGTTCGTCAGCAGCGAGCGCCTGGCGGCCTTGGCGCGCGGCATGCACTGCGCCGACGTCGTGGTCGCGGACTCGGCACGCGGCCTCGATCTGATCGCCGCGATCGAACGGTCGCGCTGATAGCATGGCCAAGGAAGGCGAAGACACCCGCATGAACGACACATCGAACGAACGCGCGGCCGCTCCCGGACGCGGCACCTGGCTGATGGCCCTGCTCGCGCTGCTGGTGGCGATCGCCACCGCGGCGGCGCTCTGGTACGTCGCGGCCGCCACCGACCGCGCGATCCAGGAACGCGAGGCGATCACGCGCCGGGTCGTGCTGGTCGAGGAGGAGAATGCGCAGTTGCGCCGCCAGGTGTCGGCCCTGAGCCGCCGCGTCGACGACGACGACGCGCTCGATCGCAGTCTGCGCGAGGAGGTGCTCGGGCTCAGCGAACGCGCCGCCCTGCTCGAACAGGCGATCAAGCGCGTGTCCGAGAACCGTATGGACAGCGTCTCCGAATTGCGCCTGAACCAGGCCGAGCTGCTGCTGTCCGCGGGCACCGAGCGGCTGCGCCTCTTCCGCGACGTCGATGCGGCGGCGACCGCGCTGCGTCTCGCCGACAGCGAACTCGCCCGCCTCGAGGATCCGCGCTACGCCGCCGAGCGCACGATCGACGCGCAGTACTACATCTGGAACCACGACAATGC
>CALMWD010000449.1 GCA_937873105.1 uncultured Rhodanobacteraceae bacterium | reverse complement strand
CCGGCGGCTTCGAGCCGATGACGCAGGAAGACGCCGAGTTCATGATCGACCTGATAGACACGCTGCAGGATTGACCCGGTGACCGGCGCGACGGCAAGGGAACGGTTCCGCGAGGCCGGGCGGCGCGTGCTGCGCCAGCCCGGCGAGTCGTCCGCGCATGCCGAACGCGTGCGCGCGGCGATCGACATGGACGGCAGCGAACCCGTGCAGGGCGCGCTGGCTGACATGCTCAGCGCGTGCCGGCAGGACGTGGCCGGGCTGCTGGCCGAGCCCGCCATCGGCGCGCGCCTGGGGCCGTACGTGCTGGAGCAATTGCAGGCCGCCTGCAGCGACACCCGCCCGATGGGTCCGGTCAGCACCCTGGCCACCCGCTGGAGCGTGCTGGTCTCGCCGTCGATGGACATGCCCAGGCGCGCCTTGCTGTCCGGGGTGGACGATGCGCGCGCGGCGGCGGCCACCGCGGTCCCGGGCATCCTCGCCGGCGATGACGAGATGGAACGCGAGTTCCTCGCCCATTGCGTGGCCACCCACGATTCGCTGGCCTTCATGCTCGCGCGGCGCGCGCTGATGAAGGCCGGACATCCGCTGGGCACCGGCTGGGACAAGGCGATGGACGCGATCGGACAAGGGGCGATGGCATGAAGCGACTGTTGCTGGCCGGTCTGGGGCCGCACGAAGCCGCCGCGATGGGGATCATGCTGCGCATGCAATGGCGCGACATGGAGATCGTGGACCTCGGTCGCAGCGCCGACTTCGAGCTGCCGCAACAGGGCCTGGTCGCGCGCGCCTGCGAGGGCGTGGTGGTCGACCTGCACGGCGTGGGCCTGCGCCGGCGCACGCCGCAGAACGAGGCCAGGCTCCAGGACTTCGTCGGCGAGCGTCCGGGCATCGCGATCGTCTGGGGCGATGGCGGCGGCTGGCGCGACGGCGGCCCCGATGATCCGCTGTCGCGGCAGCTGCAATGGCTCGACGGACCCTATTCCAGCCAGGCCATGACCGCGGCCCTGCGGCTGCTGGCCCACGCTGCGGACAACCCGGCCCCGGCCCCGCCGCCGCCACCGCCCGCGCCCAAGCCCGTTCCTGCCGCGCCACCGCCCGCCGAAGCGCCGATGCCGGCCTGGAAGCGCGCCCTGCAACTGGCCGAGCGCCTGCAACGCGGTCGCGGCAGCGTGCCCACCCCTGCACCGACGCATGCACCGACGCATGCACCGACGCCTGCTTCGGCACCTGCTTCGGCACCTGCTCCGACGCCTGCGCCGGAAGCCTCCACGGCGAAGGCACCGGACGATGCGACCGTGGCCAACGGTCACGAGGCATCGGAACCGCAGGCCAAGGCCGCGGGTGGCGCCGCCGCGGCCGCTGCCTTCGTGGCCGCGCGTGGCAGCGTGATCCGCAGCCAGGCCGAGAAGCCGGCGCCCCCTCCGCCCCTGCCGAAGCCGCCCGCCCCGCCTGTGGTGCTGCCCCCGCGCAAGGTCGTGCCGCACCTGGCGTTGTCCGCGGGCGCCTGCGGCATCGAGGACGGGGCGTTCGCCCTGCTCGATCCGCTGATCCCCGATTCCCCCGTGTGGCGCGTGCTGCGCACGGTGCTCAACGCGCCGCATCGCGTGCAGCTGATGAGCGCCGGGCAGCTGGCGTTCCTGTTCGACCGCGTGTCCGGGCGCGTCACCAGCAGCGCGCCGGCCTCGACCCTGGTCAAGGTCCTCAACACCACCGACCTGCATACCAGGGTCGTGGTCGAACCGGTCGCCGAGGAGTACCGCATCAATGTCATGACCAAGCGCTTCCCGGCGGCCTCGCGGCCGGTGCGGATGTCGCTGGATGCGATGACCTGGGACATGGTCGGGGACGCCTTCGATGCCCGCGGGGCGCATCCCGCCCCGGGCGGCACCAGCCTGTTGATGCAGTTGCGCAACTTCCCCAACTTCAACCAGCTGCATCGCGTGGGGCCGCTGGACGTGCAGCTCGCCTCGATCACCTCCAGCGCGCCGCGCTCGCTGGAGCAGCTGCTGAGTCTGTTCCCGGCGCACCACCACGACGTGAAGCGCTTCTTCCTGCAGTCGGTGTTGTCGGGCTTGGCGGTGGTCAAGCCCGACGGCGGCGGCCAGGCGGTGGCCTCCGTGCGCAAGTCGGACGAATTGCGTCGCGGCTTCTTCCGCTCGCTGCTCGACAAACTGTTCTGAGGACCCGCAGACGATGGCCAACATCTACAAGATCGTGTTCGCCGGCCCAGTCGGGGCAGGCAAGACAACGGCCATCAAGTCGTTGTCGGACATCGAGGTGGTCAGCACCGACGCGAGCGCCACCGACGACGTCAAGCTGATGAAGGCGACCACTACGGTGGCGATGGACTACGGTCTGATGCGGCTGGATAACGGCGACCAGGTCCGGCTGTACGGCACGCCCGGGCAGAAGCGCTTCGACTTCATGTGGGACATCCTCACCTACAACGCGCTGGGGCTGGTGCTGATGATCAGCGCCAGCGCCGAGGACCCGGTGGCGGACCTGCGCACCTACGTAGAGCACTTCCGCCAGTTCATCGATTCCACCGCGCTGGTGGTGGGCATTACCCATGCCGACCTCGCCGAGGTCGACGTGCGCCCGGCGATCGCGCGCGAGCTGGTGCAGCTGGGCCTGCCGACCACGGTGATGGACACCGACGCCCGCGACCGCGCGCACATGGCGATGCTGGTGCGTTCGCTGATCTATTCGATCGATCCGCTGGCCGGGACTGCGCGATGACCTACGCGGCGCCTGCGCCCACCGAACCGTACCTGGTGCTCACGCCGGCGGGCGTGTTGCGCGCCTACGCCCAGCGCGAGCCGGATGCCACCTGCCTGCAGCTGCAGTCGCTGATGGACGGGGCCGTGGCGCCGCGCCGCTCGGCCTGGCTGGCCGCGGGCGAGGACCGCGACGCGCTGCTGGCGGAGGCGATGGCCGCCGGCTGGGTCCAGGAGGCCACGCGCCGCCTGATCGCGCCGGACGTGCAGCTGGACGATTACCTGCCGCGCGCGATCGCCGGGCTGTCCGGCACCCGCACCGCGGCGATCGCCTCCGACGACGGCTTCTGCCTGGCGCGCGTGGGCTATTCCCAGGCCGAGGCCGACACCCTGTGCGTGATGGCCGCGGATTTCTCGGACTTCGCGCGCAGGCAGCACGCCCGTGGCTGGACCGGCACCGGCCGCGCGGTCGCCTTCCACGAATCCATCGACATGCTGATGCCGGCCTGCTCGATCGTGCAGTTCTGGGTCGATGGCATCGGTTACTGGCTGATCCTCGGCGGCGAACCGCTGCTCAACAACCGTGCGCTGGTGGACCTGGCCTGGGGCCTGCGCATCGCCGGCAACAAGTTCAGCGCGCGCTGAGCGCCTACTTCAGCGCCTCCTCGAACAACTCGAAGATCCGGCGGTACTCGTCGTACCAGCTGTCGCTGTGCACGAAGCCGTGGCGCTCCATCGGGTAGCCGGCCAGTTCCCACTTGTCCTTGCGCAACTCGATCAGCTTCTGCGCCAGCATCACCGAATCCCGGTAGAACACGTTGTCGTCGATCATCCCGTGCGCGATCAGCAGGTGGTCCTCCAGGCCGGCCGCAAGCTCGACCGGCGAGGAGCGCAGGTAGGCCTCCGGGTCCAGCTCGGGCGTGTTGAGGATGTTGGCGGTGTACTCGTGGTTGTACTGCGACCAGTCGGTGACCGGGCGCAGCGCGGCGCCGGCCTTGAACACGCCCGGCTTCTTGAACAGCGCCATCAGGCTCATGAAGCCGCCGTAGCTGCCGCCGTAGATGCCCACGCGGTCGCGGTCGGCCTGCCGGTTGGCGACCGCCCAGTCGATGCCGTCCAGGTAGTCCTGCAGTTCCGGCTCGCCCATGTGCCGGTAGATCGCGGTGCGCCAGTCGCGGCCGTAGCCCTGCGAGGCCCGGAAGTCGAGGTCCAGGACGATGTAGGCGTGCTGCACCAGCAGGTTGTGGAACATCTGCTCGCGGAAATAGTTCGGGTAGCGCGCGCTGACGTTCTGCAGGTAGCCCGCGCCGTGGACGAACATCACCACGGGGTACTTCCGGCCCGGCTCCATCGTCGCTGGCCCGTAGTACTTGCCCCAGATGGTGCCCGCGCCGTGCTTGCTGGGCACTTGCACGAGTTGTGG
>CALMWD010000448.1 GCA_937873105.1 uncultured Rhodanobacteraceae bacterium | reverse complement strand
CGGCTGGTGGAGCTGCACGATGGCGCGCAAGAACCTCGACCTGAACACCTTCCGCGAACGCGGCGCCGCGACCAAGCAGTTCCCGACCCGGTACTACAACGCCGAGACGCACAAGGCGGCGCTGGCGATGCCGAACTTCCTCGGCGAATTCCTGGGCGAGTAGGGAATCGCGGGGCGGGGTCCGCTCCCGCAGGCCGCTGCTACTTCCAGAACGGAATGCGATATGACGCCGGCTTCGCGCCGGCGTCGTCCTTTTCGGGATGCGGCAGCATGGCGGTCTGCACCAGGTGGCGGCCCGGGGCGAGATCGCGCGCATCGATCATGAACTGCAGGCCGCGCAGGCGCGTGTCCGGCAAGACCACGATGTCGGGCAGCACGTCCACGGGCTGGCCGTCGACATGGATCGCGGCGAGGTCGCGGTAGCAGGCCAGCAGGTCGCGGAGCGCCGCGTCGGCAGCGGCCGCTTCGAGCGCATCCGACAGCGGCAGGTTCGCCCAGATCTCGGGACATTGCCGTTCGATCGCCGCCTCGTGCCGGGTCGGATGGAAGGGCACGACCAGGCGCAGCCAGTCGCCCTTGAGCACGGTCGAGTCGAGGAAGGGAACACGCTGCAATCGGTCGCCGTCGCGGCGCTGGTCCCGGTAGTGCTGGGGCAGCACGGCATAACCGCGTTCGGCGTCGGCCGGAATCGCGGTGTAGTCGCCAATGGCGGCGCCGCTGCGGCGCATGCCGCTGTCGAGTCCGTAGACCAGCAGCACGGCAAACAGGACGCCCATGTAGACCACCATGAAGCGGCCGAACCCGAGCCGGGTCATCAGCGTCGTGGTCAGCGCATTGGTGAAGCGCGTCTGGGTCAGCCGCTGGTAGAAGGTCAGGATCGCGGCGCAGGCGCGCGCAGTGCGCCCGTTCAGGTCGAGATGCCGGCCGAACAGGCTGTCGATGGTCGCGACCAGCGCCATCGGTCCGAAGACCACGCCGAACACGACCAGCATCATCGGCCCGACGGGCAAGTCCGGCCACAGCCAGGTCGCGAGCAGCATCGGCAGCACGAACAGGCCGGGCACCAGGGCGCCGACGACCGCCATCGCGCCGAACATGAAGACGATGGTCGCGAGATTGTCGAGGCGCTCGATCTCGTCTTCGGTGCGCACGGCGTTGCGGCGCGCGACGTGGCGCGAGATCGGGCCGCCGCGCAGCTTGTCCAGGTCCGGCCCCTCGGGGAACACCGAGCGCAGCCCGAGCAGCGCGATCCAGAAGCCGCGGATGACCAGGTGTCCGACGAAGGTGGCGAGCAGCAGGTAGACCGCCGCACCGAGATACACCGTGAGGATGCTGGCGACCAGCCCGACGCCGCCGCCGAGGCGTGCCAGCACCGGCTCGATCATCGCGTTCAGCGCGGCCGGCAGCTGCAGCAGCCCGAACACGGTCGCGCCCGACAGCAGCATCTCCATTTCCCAGGTGGGCGTGGTCCGGGCCGGGAGGGTGTCCGGCATGGCCGCGTCCTGTGGCGATTCGGGCGTGCTCACAGCGCGTCGGCGTCGAGTTCGCCGGTGCGGATGCGCACGACGCGGTCGAGGGCGTAGACGAAGATCTTGCCGTCGCCGATCTTGTTCGTGTTCGCGGCCTGCATGATGGCTTCGACGGCGCGGTCGCACTGGTCGTCCGCGACCGCGATCTCGAGCTTGATCTTGGGCAGGAAGTCGACCACGTACTCGGCGCCGCGGTAGAGCTCGGTGTGGCCCTTCTGGCGCCCGAAGCCCTTGACCTCGGTCACGGTGATGCCGGTCACGCCGAGCTCGGCCAAGGCCTCGCGCACGTCGTCGAGTTTGAACGGCTTGATGATGGCCATGATCATTTTCATGCGCGGACTCCCTGGGACCGAGCGAGCTTAGCGGCTGCGCGGGGACCAGGGCGATGCCCGCGCCCGTCCATGCCTTTGCGAAATTTCCCAGGCACAATTGCGATCCCGCCCGAGGCGGCGCGCATCGGGCGCGCCCTACTCTGACGGCCATCGAGGAGGCGAACCATGATCAATGTCCGGGCCATCGACGAACTCGCGCAGCGTCTCGCGACGCTGGTTCCGCCGGGATTCGACGCCGCGAAGGACGATCTGGCGAAGACCTTCCGCGCCACCCTGCAGTCCGGCCTGGAACGGCTGAACCTGGTGACGCGCGAGGAATTCGACGTGCAGCGGCTGGTCCTGCTGCGCAGCCGCGAAAAGCTGGAAGCGCTGGAAAAGCGCCTGGCCCAGCTCGAAGCGGAACAGCGTTCGTCCTGACCTCGACCGTCAGCGGGCAGCGTCGGCCTCCCCCGGGGCCGTAGGCGGAACGGATTCCGCCGCCCGTGTTGTTTCAAACGCCGCCTCGTGCGGCGTTTTTTTTTGGTTCATCGCACATCCCCGGGGAAAGCGGCCTTGATCTTGAGGAAGAAATAGGC
>CALMWD010000447.1 GCA_937873105.1 uncultured Rhodanobacteraceae bacterium | reverse complement strand
GACGCCGTGGCCGGCGGTTGCGGACCCTATGCCCAGGAGACGGCGCGCGTGCTGCTCCGGCGCGGTTGGACGGCCGTGCTGGCGAGCAACGCCCACGACCTAGTGCGGCAGCCGCCGCGCATCGAGCCCGGTCGCATCGCTGCCGCCGAACTGCTGGGTGAGACCGAATCCTGGCAGCTGGTTGCGCATCGCCGGGCGCGCATCGCGGCGATGCATTTCCCCGACTTGGCGCAGGCTTGAGCGGCGCGCTCGGCTAAACTCTCGCGATGAACCCCACGCTCGCCGAAATCAATGAACGCCTGGCCGAACTGGAGACGCGTTTCGCGTTCCAGGACGATGTCGTGGCTACCCTGAATCCGCAGGTGGCGTCGCAGGAGCGCAAACTCGTCGACGTCGTCGAAGAGCTGCGCCAGTTGCGCCGCGAAGTCAGCCTGTTGCGCGCCGCGCTTGGGCATGACATCGCCGACGAGCCGCCGCCGCCGCATTACTGAACCGAACCCCGACGCCATGACCGATTCGCTCCGCGATCAATTGATGAAGCTCGGCTTCGCCCCGAAGAAGCCGGAACCGCCGAAGCACCGCCACGTCCACGGCAAGCCGCAGGGCCAGGGCAAGCCCAAGCCGCAGGGGAAACCCGTGCAGCTGGCGCCGAAACGCGACACGCGCTCGCAGGAAGAGATCGACCTGGCCAAGGCCTATGCGCTGCGCGCCAAGGCCGAGCGCGAGGAAGCCGAGGCCTTGAAGCGCGAAGCCGAACGCAAGGCGCAGGAGAAGCGCGAGCGCAAGATCAAGATGGCGGCCTTGCTCGAAGGCAAGGCCCTGAACGTCGCCGACGCCGAACACCCGCGGCATTTCGAACATGGCGGCAAGATCAAGCGCGTTTATTGCACCGAGCCCCAGATCGCGGCGATCAACGCCGGCGACCTCGGCATCGTCATGCAGGACGGCCATTTCCGCATCGTCGCCCGCGACATCGCCCTGGCCGTGCGCGAGCTCGAGCCGCGTTGCCTGGTGCTGCTGCTGGAGCCGGGCGAGTTCGAAGCGACCGAAGCGGAACCCGAACCCGTCGCCTGAATCGTGAACGGGTGCGCAGTGGCACGCTGCATGCTTTGGAACATTCCGTCACGAATGCCTTCCGGAGTTCCGTCATGCCGAAGTCCACGTCCTGGTTCGTTCCTTTGGCCCTGACGATCGCCGCGACCGTCGCGGCCGAGGCTCCGCCGCGCTTCCAGTTCGGCTCCGTGTTCCAACAAGACATCAGCAATGCGCCGGTCCACCCGCAGTCGGCAAGCATGATCGCGACCAACATGGCGATCTGCAGCGGCGACTCCACGGGGTGCGGCTTCGGCGTGGGTCGCATGCAGATCGACTTCTCGATCGAGGTGATGCGCGCCGACGGGACTGCGCCAACGCGCCCGATCGTGGAGCATGCCGTCTACAACGACTACTACGCGCCGGATTGCGAACCGATCGGCACGCCGATGCCTCTGCCGCCGGGTGGCCGCATCGAAGGCAGCACCAATTACGCCTGCGACAACGAGAACAACGACTGCCACCTGATCGTGGTTCAAGGCAACACCTTGTACGAGGCCTATTCCGCAAACGTCGGCCCCGACGTGGCCAGCGCCACCGAGGTCGATGCCCTGTGTCTGGCGACTTGGAAGCTCGACGCGGTCTATCCCGCCACGCTGCGCGGCGAACACTGCACCAGTGCCGATGCTGCCGGCTTTCCGATCGCGCCGTTGCTGTTCAACGCCGACGAGATCCGCGCCGCGCTGGCGCATCCGAATCCGGTGGACCAGCATCTTGGTCATGCCATTCGCTTCATCCTTCCGAACGATCGCATGGCGTCGTTGCCGGACGGACCTGACAGCGGCACGCTGCGCGATCGGGTCTACGTGCGCCCGGCGACCCATGCCGGCGGCCCGGATGGACCCACCGGCGCGATTCCGTACGGATCGCGCCTGCGTCTGCGCGCCGATTTCGACATGACCGGCTACTCGCCGGCCGCGCGCGTCATCCTGCGCACGATGCAGAAGTACGGCATCGTGCTGGCCGACGGCGGCAACATCGCACTGACCGCCCAGGCCGATACATTCACCACGGCTAAGTGGGCCGACCCGGACATCCAGATCGGCTCGCGTGTGTTCGACCAGACGCCCGGCGCGATCGACGTCAATCTCAATCACTTCGAGGTGCTGGATACCGGACCGCAAATCCTCGAAACCTACAACTGCGTGCGTACCGAGATCGTGTCCGCGCTGTTCCTCGACGGTTTCGAATGAGTCCACGCTACGGCCTGGCGCGGGTGTTGTCGAAACGCGCGTCGCGTTCGCGCAGTCTCCGGCTCCCGCACCGATCGGAGCACGGAACCGCCCCGCCGGAAGCCGGAAGCATGTGGAATCGAGGCGATGAGAGCGGATTATCTGCCAGAATCCCGACCGCTCGCTGCAGCCGTTGGTTGTCATGCCTGAGATCCGGACCTTGGTCGCAAATCGGACGCACGATCGCCTTCTCGGCGCGATCTGGGCAGCCCTCTCATGGGTGGGGGTTCCGTGTCGGCAGGGCCGCGAGGCGCTGCAGCCATGAGCGCGGGGCCGGTTACTCTTCTCCTGCGGGCTCGGGCGGAAGGCGATGCATCGGCCGAGGGTGAACTGATCGCGCTGATCTACGCCGAGCTTCGCCGAATCGCCGAACGGCAGATGCGAGGCGAGCGGCCGGGCCATACCCTGACCCCGACCGCCCTCGTGCACGAGGCCTGGCTTCGGCTTGGCGAAGACGCGGGCGATGCGCGGGATCGAATTCAATTCCTGGCGCTCGCGGGCCATCGCATGCGCCAAGTGCTGGTGGATCATGCCCGACGCCGAAATGCAGGGAAGCGCGGTGGTGGCAACGACGCGGTGACGCTGTCGGGGATCGATGCTGCAGCGCCCGAACCGGAAGTCGATGTCCTCGCGCTGGATCAGGCGCTGCAACAGCTAGAGGCCTACGATCCGCGCAAGGCCAGCGTGGTCGAACTCCGCTACTTCGCAGGCATGGAGATGGGCGAGATCGCGGCGCTGCTCGGGGTTTCGCGCGCGACGGCGCAACGCGACTGGGAGGTGGCGCGCGCCTTCCTGCATGCGCAATTGAGCTGATCATGGACGAGCGTGCGCTGCGTCTATTCGAGCTGGCGCTGGACTTGCCCGAGGCCCAGCGCGATACCTTTGTCGCGACGGCCGCTGGGGACGACGCCGCGTTGCGCGAGGACGTGCTGGTCCTGCTTCGGGCCCATGCGGAGAGCGCCGGCCTGCTCGACCGCTCGGCCGTCCCGGCCAGCATCGGCCGTTGGCGCGTCCTCGGTCGACTGGGGGCGGGCGGCATGGGCGAAGTGTTTCTGGTCGAGCGCGGTGACGGGGAGTACGCGCAACGCGCCGCATTGAAGCTGACGGCTCTGGGCATCGGCGGCGCAATGGCGCTGGCGCGATTCCATGCCGAACGCAGCTTCCTGGCTCGAATCGAGCATCCGAACATCGCGCGGATCATCGACGGCGGCAACGCCTCGGACGGCCGACCGTTCGTGGTGATGGAGTATGTCGACGGGGCGCCCGTCGACGAATGGTGCGCGGCCCGGCGTCTTGGCGTGCGCGAACGAGTCGGCCTCTACTTGCAGGTGCTCTCGGCGGTCGACGCCGCGCATCGCGCGCTGGTCTTGCATCGCGACATCAAGCCGGCCAACGTGATGGTCACCTCGGACGGCCAGGTCAAGCTTCTGGATTTCGGCATTGCCAAGAATCTGGCCGGGGACCGGGGACTGACGCTGACCGGACTCGCTCCGCTGACGCCCGAGTTCGCCAGTCCCGAACAATTGGCCGGCGAGGCGTTGACCACGGCCTCGGACATCTATTCGCTGGGTCTATTGCTGCACCTCCTTCTCGCGGGCAGGTTGCCATTCGGCCAAGGTGGCCGTACCACGGCTCAGGCGCTGGAGGCGATGCGCGGCCGTCCGCCCGGACGGCCCAGCGCCGGCCTCGACGCGGGAAAGCTCGCGCTGTCGGCGCGCGAGGCAAGGCTGTGGCGCAATGCGCTGGCCGGAGACCTCGACCGAGTGCTGCTCAAGGCACTCGCCAGCGAGCCTCGACGGCGTTACGCCAGCGCCGCCGAGTTTGCCCAGGACCTGGAGAACTGGCTGGCGCTTCGACCCGTCCGCGCCCGGCGCGGCGATGCGCTCTACCGGGCGCGGATGTTCGCGCGGCGGCATCGGCTGGCCGTGGCATCGGCGACGGCTGCCATGCTCGCACTCGCGATCGGTCTCGGCGTCGCGGCCCACCAGGCCTGGCAGACCCGACAACAGGCCGCGCGAGCGGAGAGCGCGCGCGCATTCCTGATCGAGTTGATTACCGATGCGAACCCGGTCGCGAGCGGACGCGAACCCAGTCTCAAGGAAGCGCTCGATCAGGCGCTTGCCAGGATCCCGCGGCACTTCCACGATCAACCGGAGAGCGAGGCCGACATACGCCTCGGCATTGCGGTGGCCTACACGAACCTCATGCAGCTGGATGCGGCCGAAGAGCAGATCGAGCGTGTCCTCTCCCTCCGCGAGCCGGGCACCACAGGTCACGCGGATGCCCTGCAGAGCCGCGCCTTGCTGCACTGGTCGCGCGGGCGTACCGACGCCGCCGAGGCCGACTATCTCGCGGCGCTTTCGGTTTTCGCCTCCGATTCCGGCAGCGCGAGAAAGGTGGGCGAGGTGTACAACGATCTTGCGTCGCTGATGAGCGACGTCGGTCGTTACGAAGAGGCCAGGCGATTCGCCTCGAAGGCCGTGGCCAATGCCCGGGGTCTGGGGCTCGACCCTGGCGCCTTGGGCGCGCGACTGGAGAATCTCGGCAGCGCCGAACAGGGCCTGGGTCGGCTCGACGAAGCGGAGCGGGCTTATCACGAAGCCATCGGCTTGCTCGAACGCGCGCTGCCGGAGCGCACGGTCGCGTTGGCGGTTGCCCTGAACAATTTCGCCCTGGTGCAGCGCGATCGCGGGCGTGACGACGACGCGCTGGCGCTGTTTCGTCGGGCCGCGGCCGTTCGAGAGCGTGCCTTCGGCCAAGACCATGCAGAACTGGCCGGGCCGCTGATCAATATTGCGCGCTTGGAGGCGGCGCGCGGCGAGATATCCGATGCTCGCATCCATGCCGACCGCGCGGTGAAACTGTCCGAAGCCGCCTTCGCGCCGGACTATGTCGGTCGCGGACACGTCCATCTTGGTGCCGCACAGGTGGCCCTGGCCAGCGGCGACTCGTCGGCGGCCGTGTACCACGCCGAAGAGGCGCTGGCGGTCTTTGCGCGAGCGGACGCCGCAGATCCGACGTGGTCTGAGCGTGCGCGCGGCCTGATCGCAAGGGCACGGGCAACGGCGTCGATCGGAGGAGATGCGACATCCGACGCCGGTTCTGCGCCTTGAGAGGACGAAGCGCGGTGGCGTATCCGCGCATGGAGTCCATCGATGGCCATTTCCGCCGTGTTGAAGAGCAAGGTGCGTCGCGTCTTCCCCTCGCCGATCCGAGGGGCGGCCGTGCTGTTCATGTCGTGTCTTGGCGCAATGCCCGTCATGGCCGCGTCCTTGGGCGCCGGCGGCGTCGCCTTCTGGGCCACCGAAGTGAATGACAGCTGGTTCAATCCCTTCCGCTGGGGGGGAATCCTGCCTTGGCAGGGCGGCGTGCCGGACCAGTCGGTCAGCTGTCGCATCGAGCTTCCCGTGGCGGTGGAAATCCTCGGACAAGGCCAGTTTGCCGAATGCCTGCACATCGAGTTCAACCACCCTCAGGCCGGCGTGCGCATCGTCGGTTCTTCCCACGAGGCGCGGCTGACCGTCCACGGTACCCAGATCGACAACATGGCGACGATCTCGGTGGGCTCGAACGATGCATTGAATGACTCGACCCTGGCGATTGCCAACAACACCAACGCCAACGGCAGCGGCCGCATCCGGCTGACCAGCAACGACCAGTTCACGGCGCGAATCAATCCCACGTTCAACACCGGCTGGTGGCTGGTGAACTGGCCCGCGCACAGCATCCTCGGCAGCGGCGAGATCAACGTGCGCCTGCAGAACGACGGCACCATCCACGCCGACCAGGCCGGCCGCACGCTGAGATTCTCCGGCTTGCACGGCGTCGACAACAATGGACTGGTCCGCGCCAGCAACGGCGCCGGCATCCACCTGAACATGGGCAACGGGGATTTCGGCTTCCTTCAGAACGGCGGCGGACAGATCGTGGTCGAGAACGGCTCCGCCCTGGCCCTGACCCGGGCCGGCAGCCTCGGTCTGCGCGGCGGTCGCTTGCAGACCATCGGTACGGGGTTGATCACGGTGTATTCCCAAGGGTTTCCGATCCAGGACGTCGAACTGGTCGCAGGCAGCCGGTTGACGTTCGCCGGCCTGGCCGGCCTGACCGTCGGCCCGCTCGGGCTCGTGAACGATGGCTTGATCTTCACCGGACCGAACGGCTTCGTCAGCTCCGAGTTCGGCGAGAGTGCGACGATCGGCGGCAGCGGTCGGCTTCAGCTTGAAGGTGGGTCGCTCAGCGCGGTGTTCGGCGGCGCCGGATACGCGCTGGTGAACGGCCCCAACCACACCATCGGTGGCGTCGGAACGGTGTCGCTGGCGCTGACGAATCGCGGTGCGGTGCTCGCCGATCGCAATGGTTCGGGCAGCGGCCCCGGCGAGTTGCTGCTGCAGGTCTCGCCGATGACGAATGAAGGTCTGATCGAAGCGCGCCAGGGCGGCAGCATCCGCCTCGGCGGGATCACGCTGGAACAGTCGCTCGCCGGTACGTTGCGCGCCGCGGCCTCGTCGGGCGTGGTCCTGCAGTCGGCGACGGTACGAGGGGGAGTGATCGCGAGCAGCGGGGACGGCGTGATCTCGCTGGACGGCGCGACGTCGAGGATCGAGGACGTGCATATCGCACCGGGCAGCGAGGTTCTCGTGCCCTGCTTCCGCGAACTCGAACTGTCGGGCGGCATCGACAATGACGGCCGCATCCTCGTCGACAACGGCGGTTGCGGCCCCAATATCGCGACCTTGAGGGGCGTCGGCGCTGTGTTGGTCCACGGCGCAGGCAGTCTCAGATTGGCGGCATCCTCGGAGTTCGGCGACGCCGCAACGCTGGAGGCAGGTAGCGGCTTGCTCGTGCTCGGCGCCAATCAGCGGCTCACCGGCTATGGACGATTGGGCGGTGCGCTGCGTGTCGATGGCATTGTCGCCCCCGACCGGACTTATGCGCCCTCTGGCGAGGTCGGCATGTTCGCGCTCAATGCCGGAAGCGATCTCTCGCTCACGCCGGGGACGGAGTTCCAGCTCGACATACATTCGCCATCCAGCTTCGATCGCATAGCCGGCGGCGGAGACGTCCATCTCGGCGGCACGTTGCGGCTTGCATTCCCCGATGCATTTGTCACCGACGGAGAGATCGAACTCGACATCGTCGTCGGCAGCCTGGTCGATGGCGAGTTCGCCCAAGTCGTGTTGCCGCCGAGCCGTCGTTGCGGCTACGCATTCGTCGAAGTGCTCGGCGATCGCGCCCGCCTGCACCTCGATGTGCCTCAATTCTGCGATGGCTTCGAAGACCAGGATCCTTGAGGGGCGATCCCGGACCCTGGCGGCTCGGCTTCGGATTGCGCGACCCGCCGCTCCGGCGGGTCGTCGAGGCGGCGCGTGCCGACGGCAACGGGCAAGAGGCCTGTCATCATTGGACCCGGCGACTGAGCGTCCAAGCAGCTGACGACCACGATGTTCGAGAACGATTTGGAATGAGTCCACGCTACGGCTTGGCGCGGGTGTTGTCGAAACGCGGGCTGTGCTCGCGCAGCGAGGCCGCGCGCCTGATTCTCGCCGGACGCGTGCGCGTGGGCGGGCGCGTGGTCCGCGATCCGGAGTCGCCGACATCGCTCGATGCCGAGGTCGCGATCGACGGCGCAAAGGCCGTGGCCGCGGCGCCCGTCCACCTGATGCTGAACAAGCCGCGCGGCCTGGTCACCACGCGTGCGGACGAGCAGGGCAGGGCGACGGTCTACGATTGCTTCGCCGGCGCCGAACTGCCCTGGATCGCCCCGGTCGGCCGCCTGGATCGCGCCAGCGAAGGCCTGCTGCTGTTCACGAACGATCCCGCGTTCGCGGCTTCCATCACCGATCCCGACCAGGGCATCGAGAAGACTTACCACGTGCAGGTCGAAGGGCAGGCCGATGCCGATGCGCTGCAGCGGCTTTGCATGGGCGTCGACATCGATGGCGAGCGCTGGCGGGCCGTGCGCGCCACCTTGCTTCGCTGCGGCACGAAGAACTGCTGGCTGGAAGTCGTTCTGGACGAGGGCCGCAACCGCCAGATCCGGCGCATGCTGGAGGCGCTCGGTTTCCCGGTCCTGCGCCTGATTCGCGTCGCCGTCGGCGGCCTCGCCTTGGGCGATCTGGCCAAAGGACGTTGGCGGCGGTTGGCCGCCGCGGACATTGCTGCACTGCAGTTGCCGCAAACGACGCACCGCGCATAATCCCCGGGCCCCATGTCGGGGCGGGAGGGAATCCATCATGTCCGCATCTTCGACGCGTCGCCCGGCGCGCCTTCGCCTGCTCTGTGTCGCGCTGGCCTCGGCCTTCGTCGCGAACGCCGTTTCCGCTGAAACCATCAACGCATCCGGGCTGCGTGCGCCGGCTTCGATCGGCTACGACGCCGAGGGTGTGCCGCTGATCCAGGCCGCCAACGACTACGACGCCGCCTTCCTCATGGGTTACGTGCACGCCCGCGACCGTCTATGGCAGATGGACTACCTGCGTCGCGCCGCCAGCGGCACGCTGGCCGAGCTGGTCGGCACGCCGGCGCTCGCGAACGACGTCCAGTTGCGTACGCTCGGTCTGCGCCGCGCCGCGCAGGCGAGCTGGTCGGCCACGCCGGACATCGCGCGCGGCCAGCTGCGCGCCTATGCCGAAGGCGTGAATCTTTGGGTGCGCAACAATCCGCTGCCGCCCGAATACGGCGCGCTGGAACTGACCCGGTTCGAACCCTGGTCGCCGGTCGATTCGCTGATCGTCGGCAAGCTGCTCGCCTTCCAGCTCAGCTTCGACCTCGACATCGACTACACCGTGCGTCTCGGTGCCTACATGAGCGCGGGTGCGGCGGCCGGCTTCAACGGCCAGGCCCTGTTCTTCGAGGACACGCATCGGGTGCAGCCCTTCGACACGCGCGCCTCGATCGCGCCTTCGGATTTCCAGCCGGCCGCAACCGAGATGGATGCCAAGGCGATTGGCCCGGTCACCGCGGGTTATGCGCCGGAATTTCTGGCCCAGGTCGAGTCATTGCGCGATTCGGTGCTGGCGAACGAATGGATCGCGCCCAAGCTGGCACCGCGCGAGAATCGCGGCGGCTCCAACTGGTGGATGGTGCACGGTTCGAAGACCGCGTCGGGCAAGGCCATCCTGGCCAACGATCCGCACCTCGGCCTCGACCTGCCGGCGGTGATGCACGAAGCGCACATCGTCTCGACCGATCCCGCCTACGCCACGCCGATGAACGTCTCCGGCCTGGCGCCGCCGGGCGTGCCCTCGATCCTGCTCGGCTGCACGCCGCAGTTCTGCTGGGGCCTGACGACGAATCCGATGGACGTCTCCGACACCTACCAGGAGAAGTTCGTCCTCAACACCTACGGCCTGCCGACGCATACCCTTTACAAGGGCGTGGCCGAGCCGGTGAACTGGACCTTCCAGAGCTACTACGTCAACAAGCTCGACGGCGTCATGGACAATGTCGCGCGCGAGAACAGCATCGGCTACACCAATGGCGGACTGACCATCACGATCCCGCGCCGGAACAACGGGCCGGTGCTTTCGATCACGAACGACACCGGTATCTCGGTGGCCTACACCGGCTGGGGGCCGACGCGCGAACTCGAGGCGATCCGCCGCATCAACCGCGCCACCAGCCTCGACGAGTTCCGCACGGCGCTGAGCTTCTTCGATGTCGGCTCGCAGAACTTCGGCTATGCCGGCACCGACGGCACCATCGCCTACTTCACGACCGCGGAAGCGCCGGTGCGCGAGGACCTGCAGTCGAACACGGTCGACGGCGTGCCGCCGTTCCTGATCCGCGACGGATCGGGCGCCAAGAAGAACGAATGGCTGCCGGTCAGCCATCCGCAGGCCAACCATGCGGTGCCTTTCGAGATCCTGCCGCCGGGC
>CALMWD010000446.1 GCA_937873105.1 uncultured Rhodanobacteraceae bacterium | reverse complement strand
TCAGCGTCACGATCAGCTCGTCGAAGCCGGCGGCGCCGAGCGGGTCGAGGCCGGAGGTGGGTTCGTCGAGGAACAGGATTTCCGGGTCGAGGGCGAGCGCGCGCGCGATGCCGGCGCGCTTGCGCATGCCGCCGGAGAGCTGGCTCGGCACCTTGTGCGCGGCGTCGGGCGGCAGGCCGACCAGGGCGAGCTTGAGGCGCGCGAGTTCGTCCATCAGGTCCTCGGGCAGGCGCCGGTGCTCGAGCATCGGCACCTTGATGTTCTCGAGCACGGTCAGCGAGGAGAACAACGCGCCGTCCTGGAACATCACGCCCCAGCGGCGTTCGACGGTGGCGCGTGTCGCCGCGTCGGCGGCGCGCAGGTCGGTGCCGAACACCCGCACCGTGCCGGCCGACGGTTCCTGCAGGCCGACGATGGAGCGCAGCAGCACCGACTTGCCGGCGCCGGAGCCGCCGATCACGGCCAGCACTTCGCCGCGGCGCACGTCGAGGTCGAGGCCCTCGTGCACGACCTGGCGACCGAAACGGTTGCCCAGCCCGCGCACTTCGATGACGGTGTCGGCGCGCGCGTCCATGCTCACAGGTCCAGTTGCATGTAGAGGACCGCGAACAGCGCGTCGAAGACGATGACCAGGAAGATCGACTGCACCACCGACGAGGTGGTGTGGCGTCCGACCGATTCGGCGCTGCCCGAGACCTTCAGGCCTTCGAGGCAGCCGATGCAGGCGATCAGGAAGGCGAACACCGGCGCCTTGATCAGTCCGAGCCACAGGTAATACAGCTCGGTCGTGTCCTGCATTCGCACCAGGAACATGGTCGGCGAAATGTCCAGCGCCATCGCGCCGACCAGGGCGCCGCCGAGGATGCCGGCCAGCATGGCGATGAAGGCCAGCACCGGCAGCATCACCAGCAAGGCCACGAGGCGCGGGATCACCAGCAGTTCGATCGGGTCGAGCGCCAGCGCCTTGATCGCGTCGATCTCCTCGCGGCTGCGCATCGAGCCGATCTCGGCAGTGAAGGCGCTGCCCGAGCGCCCGGCGACCAGGATGGCCGAAAGCAGCACCCCGAACTCGCGCAGGAAGCTGACCGCGACGATCTCGACGGTGAGGATGGACGCGCCGAAGTCGCGCAGCGCGGTCGCCGACAGGAAGGCGACGACGGCGCCGACCAGGAAGCAGAGCAGGGCCACGATCGGCACGGCGTCGAGTCCGGTGCGTTCCATGTGGTGCACGACTGAGGTCATGCGCAGCTTGCGCTTGCCGGTGAGGATGGCCCAGAAGCCGAGATTGACGGTGCCGAAGAAGGCGGCGAGGCGCCAGGCGTGGTCGACGAAACCGGCGATGGCTTCGCCGAACTTGACCATCCATTCGCGCCAGCTGCTGTGGCGCTGCGTGCTCGCCGGCGCGACGCTGGCGCGCTCGGCGACCAGTTCGATCAGGGCGCGATGTTCCGGCTTCGCGGCGGCAATGCGGCCCAGGGCTTCGCCATAACGACGCTGCCGGTCGAGCAGGCGCAGCAGTACCAGGGCGCCGGCGGAATCGAGCGACTCCAGGCCCGACAGGTCGATGCGCGTCGGCGCGCGCCGCAAGGCGTCGATGCGCGGCAGCAGGTCCGGCAGGTGCGCCATGGTGCAGTGGCCGGCCACGGCCAGCACCGCCTCGCCTTCCCCGGATTCGCGCCAGTCCAGTTGCGCCATGCTCATGCCCGGATCGTAATCCCTTCGCCGTGCCCGCGCATGACCGCGGTCAATCCGCACCGCCGTTCAGCGCGCGCGCCGTGCGAACTCGACCCGCCAGTAGAACCAGACCAGGATGCCGCCGACGAGGCCGCCGAGGTGCGCGAAATGCGCGACGCCCTGCTGGGTGCCGGTCACGCCCATCCACAGTTCCAGGCCGGCGTAGAGACTGACGAACAGCCAGGCCGGCATCGGGATCGGCGGGATCAGCGGCACGATCTTGGCCTTGGGGAAGAGCAGGGCGAAGACCAGCATGACGCCGAACAGGCCGCCCGAGGCGCCGACCGTGGGCCAGGGCGAGCCGCTGAGCGCGGTCACCGCCAGTTGCGCGAGGGCGGCGCAGACCACGCTGGCGATGTAGAGCAGCAGGAATCGCGAGGGACCGATGATGCGTTCGACGTCGCCGCCGAACATGTAGAGACCGAGCATGTTGAACAGCAGGTGCGTCATCCCGCCGTGCAGGAAGGCGTAGCTGAGGACCTGCCAGGGCGCGAAGTCCGGGCCCAGCGGCCACAGCGCGCCCTCGATCATCAGCGTCTCCGGCATCTGCGCCTGCGCGAAGAAGGCGAGCACGCACAGGCCGATGATGCTGCGGCTGACGACGGGCGGGTGGAATGAAGTCAGCGGGTTCGACATGGGTGCGCCGGATCGATGGGGACCGTCATTGTGCCTGACGGCGGACTGCATCGATGCGGTCGGCGACGGTCCTGATCCGCAGGAGCAAGGCGTCGGCGTGCGGCGGGACGTCGCCGACGCCGAGATGTGCTCGCTCGGCGCCCGGCTCGATGCGATCGAGGCCGACTACCGCGCCGTCGCCGCCGTTTTCCTCAAGGACGCCACGATCGCCTCCCGCCTCGACGGCGTCGCGGTCCTGGCCCGGGACGAAGCCCATCGCCTGGGGGCGGTGGGGCCGACCGCCCGGGGCTCTGGGCTCCCCCTCGACCTCCGGCGGACGGGGTATGCCGCCTACTCCCGCCTCGCCTTCGAGCCGGTGGTCGAGACCGGCGGCGATGCGATGGCCCGGGGGCGGGTGCGCGCCCGCGAGGTTTTCCAGTCCTTCGACCTCATCCGCCAGGTCCGCCGCCTCCTGCCTCCGGGGCCGGTCTCCGCGAAGGTCTCCGGTTTCCCGCGGGGAGAGCATTTCTCCCGACTGGAGCAGCCCCGGGGAGAGGTGATCTACTACCTCCAAGGCAACGGGACGGCTTATC
>CALMWD010000445.1 GCA_937873105.1 uncultured Rhodanobacteraceae bacterium | reverse complement strand
TCCGCCGCCAACTCAGCCTGTACGTCCCCGAGCCGCAGCGATCCGCGATCGATGCGATCCGCGCCGTGCTGGACCCGGTGCAGCATCGCCTGATTCCGGCGCATGTGACCCTGTGCCGCGAGGACGAGATCGCCGACATCGACGCGGACGCGCTGGCCGAGCGGCTCGCCGGCGCGGCGCCGATCACCCTGCGCTTCGGCGCGCCGGAGCGGTTCGCCGGCCACGGCGTCCTGATGCCCTGCGTCGACGGCGAGCCCGAGTTCCATGCGCTGCGCCAGCGCGTGCTCGGCCGCCGCGACGTGCGGCGCGCGTCGCCGCATCTGACGCTGGCGCATCCGCGCAATCCGGTCGCTGCCGGCAATGATCTCGCGAATGCAGCCGCCCTGCGGGAGGGCATCACCCTGCACTTCGACCGCGTGAATCGGATCGAGCAGTCCGGCGGCGACGCGTGGCGCATCCTGGAGACACAGGCCCTGGCGGTGCCGGCGACGGCGGGCGCGATCCGACGCGATCTTCGGATCCGCATCGACGATTTGAACGGACCCGAGATCCAGGCGCTGCTCGCCGAGCACCTGCGCAACATGCACGGCATCTCGCCGCCGGAAAGCGTGCACGCGCTCGGCCTCGACGGACTGCGCGACCCGCGCATCACGCTCTGGAGCGTCTGGCACGGCGAGCTCCTGCTCGGCTGCGGCGCGCTGAAGCAGCTCGATGCATGGCACGGCGAGATCAAGTCGATGCGCACCACCCAGGCCAGCCGGCGCAGCGGCGTCGGCCGCGCCATGCTCGCGCACATCGTCGAGGAGGCGAGGCGCAGAGGCTATGCGCGGCTCAGCCTGGAAACCGGATCCCAGCCGGCCTTCGAACCGGCGCGGCGCCTGTACGCGAGTTTCGGCTTCGTCGCCTGCGCGCCGTTCGCGGATTATGGTCCCGATCCGAACAGCGTGTTCATGACCCTGAACCTCGGCATCGCGCCGGCCTGATCGAAGCCGCGGCCGAATCAGGGCGCGCGCAGGATCTTCGCCATCGCCTTGCCCTTGGCGAGTTCGTCGACGAGCTTGTCCAGGTAGCGGATCTTCTGCATGAGCGGGTCCTCGACGTCCTCGACGCGCACGCCGCAAACCACGCCCCTGATCAGCGCCGCGTGCGGATTGAACGCCGGCGATTGCGCGTAGAAGGTCTCGAGGTCGTGGTCCGAGGCAATCTGCTGCCGCAGGCCGGCTTCGCTGTAACCGGTCAGCCAGCGGATGACCTCGTCCAGCTCCGCCTGCGTGCGCCCCTTGCTCGTCGCTTTCCGGACATACAGCGGATACAGGCTCGCGAACTTGATCGCGAACACGCGGTGTTTGAGCATGGCGGCCTCTCCTGCGAACGCCGCAAATCTACCCGAACACGCGGGCCGGGTTGAGCGCAGTGGCCGCCGACGGCAAAACCCGTCGAACCGGCATGTACGACGCAAGAAGCCGGGTTTCGCTGCGCTCAACCCCGCCTACGGTTGCGCGTGCCGCGTTTCCTTCGCGGTGCAGTCCGCGCGCAGGTTCAGGGCCTTGGCGATGTCGCGCCAGTCGAAGGCGCCGACGCCCTGGTCGTCGTGCACGGCGTAGAAGACGCCGTTCGGGAAGCGTTCGGTCGCGCCCTGGTGCAGCCAGACGCCGTCGGTATTGGCGACGGTGTGGCCGGCGAAGGCGCCGAGGTGTTCGAGCGTGACGCGATCGTAGAGGTGGAACAGGCTGCGGTCCTTGTACTGGTCGGTGGTGATCCAGTAGCCGCTGCCGTCGGCGCACTGCCACAACGCGATGCCTTCCGCCTGCGCCTTGAACAGGCCCAGGCCGAGCGTGCGCCCGCGGTAGTTTCCGGCGAGATCGTATTCGCGCACCGCGGTGCCCACCGACGTGTCCTCCTCGGAGATCAGCAATCGGTCGTGCGCGATGTCGCCCTGGATCGATTCGGGAATGCGGATGGCCCCGGCCGCGCTGACGTCGCCGAACGCGCCGAGGTGCGCGATCTTCGCGCCCTCGCGATGGCGTTCGAAGCGGAAGCGGTGCACGCGCCGGTCCAGCTCGGGCAGCGGCGGCGGGATGTCCCAGCCGTTCGGGCGCTTGCCGGCCATGTAGGCGTCGGTGACCAGGACCTCGTAGGCCCGGCCATCCAGCTTGCGCACCCACAGGCCGTAGGGCTGCGTCAGCTCGCGGGCGCCGAAAGCCGAGATCGGCGCCAGGCTCGGCAAGGTCAGCACCTGCACGCGACGGTTGTCGCGCTCGACCACGAACAGCAGGTCGTCGACGATGCTGATGCCGTTGGCGCGGCGGAACTCGCCCGGTCCCGCGCCTTCGCGCCCGAACGCCCGCCAGGTCGCGCCCGAATCGCCGTCGTACAGGGTCAGTCCCGGCCCTTCCTTGGCCGTCGCGAACAGCCAGGTCTTGCCGTCCGGCGCACGCCAGGCCGCCGGCGAATCGATGTTGTCGTTCTCGGTCGAGGCGGTCACGAAGGCTTCGGCCACCACGACATGGGCCACGCCCGACCGCGACAGCAGCGGATCGGCCTCGGTCGCTTCGTCCGGTTCGCGATCGACCCGCGCCGAATGGCAGGCCGACAGGACCAGCACGAGCGCGGTCAGCAGCAGGCGATGTTTCATGGCGACTCCGTGGATGCGGCTCGATCGAGCGGAAACGCGCCTTATACACGACTTCGGCGCCGCCGCTGCCACGTCAGCGTCACGCGACGCTGCTAAGCATGCGCATCCCCAGATCGTTCCGGCCGCGAAGCCCATGACGCCCTCCTTCCCGACCTGCGAGCATGATGCGATGAGCGACGCGCTTGGCCCCAGCCTGCAAGCCTATGCGGACGCGCAACTGCTGCGCGCCCTCGACTGCCTGTCCTGGTCGGGCCGGCGCGTGCACGGCGGCGTGCACCAGGCGCGCAAGTCGTTGCGGCGGGTGCGCGCCTGCCTGGCTCTGGCCGGGCTGGAGCGCGAGGGCGCCGGAAAGGCGCTCGACCGGCGCATCGCGCGGGCCTGCCGCAGTCTGTCGGCCCTGCGCGACGCGCATGCGCGCATCGAGACCCTGGACCGCCTGATCGACGCGCAGACCGACACCGAAACCTTGCAGATCCTGCAGCGGGCGCGGCGCCTGCTGCTGGAATCGCGGCGCCTGGTGCTGGCCGAGACCCTGCGCGAGGATCCGGCGCTGTCGGAACACCGCGACCAGTTGCGGCACGCACATGCCGATCTGGTCGCCCTGCCCTGGCGCGACGTCGACGAGGCCCGCATCGACGCCGCCATCGCCCGCAGCCTGCGCCGTTGCGACAAGGCCCAGCGCCGTGCGCTCGACGGCGGCGATCCGGAGGACTGGCATCGCTGGCGCCGCCGCCGTCGCCGCCTGCTGCAGCAACACGCGGCGCTCGCCGCCTGCGGCCACGAACAGCCGGCCTCGATCGAACGCCAGCGCAAGCTCGCCGACCATCTCGGCGCCTCGCAGGACCTGTCGGTGCTGATGGACTACTTCGGCCACACCCGCCGACTGCGCGCCCCCGACCGCGACCTCGTGCTCGAACTCATCGACGCCGCCCGCACCCACACCCGCCGCCGCATCGAACACTGGCTCGATAAACACGCGGACGAGCTTGGGCATTGATCCGTGATGTGCAGCGCCGGGCCACACGCGCCTCCGCGTCGTCTAGCGCCTGCATCGGCGCGGTGTTGTCAAGTCTTGCAGCTGCGGCACTTCGGGCAGTATCCAGCCGATCCCGAACCACGATTGGATACGCGATGAAGTACGACGACGCCGAATACCAGTTTCTCGCCTTCACCAACGAGGACACGCCGATGGAGTGGGGCGGCCGTGTGATCGCGATGTACCTGGCCTGGGCGCTG
>CALMWD010000444.1 GCA_937873105.1 uncultured Rhodanobacteraceae bacterium | reverse complement strand
CAGCGCGTCGCGCTGTTCCCGCGCAAGGGCGGCCGCGCGCCGGAACTGGAGGGCGAAGGCGTCACGCAATGGCTGGGGCGGCTGATCGCGCGCATGCACAACGTCGGCGCGCGCCGGCCGTTCGCGACGCGCGGCCGCATCGACGTGACCTCGCGCGTCGACGCCGCGGCCGCGAACGTGCTCGACACGCACCTGCTGCCGACGCATCTGCTCGATCGTTACGAGCGTCTGGTCGATGCAGTCGCCGAACGCCTCGACGACCGCTTCGACGCCGTCGCGCCGGCGACGCTGCGCCTGCACGGCGACTGCCATCCCGGCAACCTGCTGTGGACCGACGCCGGCCCGCATTTCGTCGACTTCGACGACGCCGCGACCGGCCCGGCGATCCAGGACCTGTGGATGCTGATGGACGGCGGTGCCGCGCAGCGTGCCGCCCTGCTCGAAGGGTATGCCGAGTTCCGCGACCTCGCGCCGGGCGAGTTGGCCCTGGTCGAGCCGCTGCGCATCATGCGCCAGATCCACCATGCCGGCTGGATCGCCGCCCGCTACGACGATCCCGCCTTCCCGCGCGCCTTCCCCTTCGCCGCCGAACCGCGCTGGTGGGAAGAACACTGCGACGACCTGATGCGCTGGCTGGATGCGGATTGACCACGACCGTTCATTGAGATTGCTTTATCTATTGATATTCTTTGATCCCTATCCGGGAGATCCGCCATGGGCATGAACGTCGCCATTCCAAGCCAGCTGGAAGAATTCATCCGCCTTCAAGTCCAGAGCGGTCGTTATGGCAACGCCAGCGAAGTCGTGCGTGACGGCTTGCGTCTCCTCCAAGAGCGTGAACTGTCGCGCATGGGCAAGTTGAACGAGTTGAAGGCGTTGATCCAGGCGGGTATCGACAGCGGGCTCGCCGGCGACCTGGATATCGCCGCACTGAAGCAAAAGGCCCGGCAGAAGCAGGGCACGCTGCGTGATCGACGTTGAGATCAGCCGTGCTGCCGAGGCCGACCTGATCGACCTTTGGCTGCATATCTCGGCGGATGACGATGCCGCAGCCGACCGGCAACTCGACCACTTCGATCGCGTCTTCCGCCTCCTCGCGACTCAGCCCCTGATGGGCGTAGACCGTAGCGCGATGTTGCAAGAAGGCGTGCGCTCCTTCGTGGTCGACCACCATCTGGTCTTCTATCGTGTCGATGCCAAGCTGCGGATTCTGCGCGTACTGCACGGCACACGTGACTGGATGGCCGTCCTCGGTGAATCGAACGCCGGTGCCGCGTAACGCGCATCCGCCCCCGTATGGAGCACTCGCTCCATGATTGCGCCATCAATCTTGCTTTACATGCAGTGACATTGCGCGAGAATGCCGGGCCGATGAACGCGACCACCACGCCGATGCAAGAAGCACGCGACCGCATGCGCCCGCTGCGCTACGTGGTGCGCGTGCCGCTGTTGCTGTGGCATCTGCTGGTCGACCTGCCGATCACCCTGCTCTGTCTGATGCCGCCGGTCGCCGCGCTGCGCCTGCCCTCGGGCGAACGCCTCGACCACCGCATGATCCGCTGGTGGCAGGGCGGCCTGATGCGCGTGTTCGGTTTCAAGCTGAAGCGTGTCGGCGAACCGCGCCGGGAAGCGACCCTGTTCGTCGCCAACCATTGCTCCTGGCTCGACATCACCCTGCTGCATTCGCAGCGCGCGGTCTGCTTCGTCGCCAAGGCCGAGATCGCGCACTGGCCGGTGATCGGCTGGCTGGCGAGCCGCGGCGGCACGATCTACCACCAGCGCGGCAGCAACGATTCGCTGGCACGGGTCGCACAAACCATGATCGACCGCCTCAACGCCGGACTCGGCGTCGGCGTGTTCCCGGAAGGCGGCACCGGCGAGGTCGACAAGGTGCGCACCTTCCACGCCCGCATCTTCCAGACCTGCTACGACGCCAACGTGCCGGCGCAGCCGGTGGCGCTGCGTTACGTGCGCGGCGAACAGGCGGCGAAGGCGGTGGCGTTCCGCGCGAAAGAGGCCTTCTTCCCCAACTTCCTGCGCCTGCTCGGCGAACCGGCGACCACGGCCGAAGTGCATTTCCTCGATCCGGTGCCGCTCGCCACCGAAGGCGGCCGCAAGCGCATGGCCGAGGCCTCGCGGCGCGCCATCATCCTGGCGCTGGGCTTCGAAGCGCCGCCGCCGCTGCGGGCGAGGAATGGCGACGCCGCCGACGACCTCGATCCGATCGCGGAAGCCGACCACGCGGCCGAGGCCGATGTCCCCGTCTGAGTTCCAGCCGCGCGGGCTGTTCCGCAATCCGCACGTGCAATCGATCCTGGCCTCGAGCCCGGTGCGCCGCTGGAAGTTCCGCGAACGCCATCGCGCACTCGAGGCGCGCTCGCAGGAACTGATCCTCGACTGCGGCGGCGGCGTGCGCCTGCAAGGCTTTCATGCGACGCAGGACGCCCGGCCGGACGCGCGCGGCCTCGTCGTGCTGCTGCACGGCTGGGAAGGATCGGCGCAGTCGAGCTACATGCTCAATGTCGGTGCGCGCCTGCTGGCCGAAGGCTTTGACGTGTTCCGCCTGAACCTGCGCGACCACGGCGACACGCACCACCTGAACGAGGAAGTCTTCCACTCCTGCCGCATCGACGAGGTGGTCGGGGCCGTCGCCGCGGTGGCGCAGCGCTTCCCGCCGCGTCCGCTGGCGATCGCGGGCTTCTCGCTCGGCGGCAACTTCGCGCTGCGCGTGGCCCTGCGCGCACCGGCCCGCGGCATCGACCTGGCGCGCGTGGTCGCGGTCTGTCCGGCGATCCGGCCGATCAACATCCTGGTCGAACTGGAACGCCGGCGCGTCTACCACGACTACTTCATGCGCAAGTGGCGCGAGTCGTTGCGCCGCAAGCAGCAGCTGTTCCCGCAGCGGTATCCGCTGGGCCCGGACATCTACAAGCTCGACATGCGCGGACTGACGCAGGAACTCATCCTGCGCGACACCGACTTCGGCACGCTCGAGGCCTACTTCGACGGCTACGCCATCCACGAAGGCCGCCTCGCCGAGCTCGCGGTGCCGGGCGCGATCCTGATGGCCAAGGACGATCCGATCATCCCGGTCGACGACTTCGCGGCCCTGCAGCTGCCGCCGCACGTGCGTCTCGACCTCACCGAGCATGGCGGCCACTGCGGCTTCATCCGCGACTGGTCCCTGCACTCCTGGGCCGAGGACTACCTGGTCGCGCAACTGTCCGGCTAGGGCCGAGCCTCGGCCGGCGCGGGCGCGGCCTGCATCAGCTGCGACACGGTCACGAAGCGGAAGCCGCGCGCACGCAGGCCGGCGACGATCGCGGGCACCGCCGCCCGCGAGGCGGCGCGGCGTTCGTACATCACGTGCAACAGGACGATCGAACCGGGCCGCGCGCGCTCGATCACATGCGCCGCCATGGCGTCGGCATCGTCGGCGATCGCGGGGTCGGAGTCCGGTTCCAGGTCCCAGAGCACCGTGGTGCGGCCGGTGCGGGCCAGGTAGTGCGGCAACCCGAACAGGCGCAGGCCATAGGGCGGCCGGAAGTGCACCGGGCCCGCTTGTCCGGCCGCGCGGATCAGCGCGTCGGTGCGCTCGACCTCGTCGGCGATGAAGGCCGGGCTGCGCAACAGCATGCGTCGATGCGAATAGCTGTGATTGCCGAGTTCGTGTCCTGCGGCGACCAGGGCCGCGCCCAGGCCGGGACGGCGTTCGAGTTCGGCGCCGGTCACGAAGAAGGTCGCCGGCACGTCGAGGTCGCGCAGCATCGGCAGCACTTCGGTCAATGCGCGCGGCGTCGGGCCGTCGTCGAAGGTCAGCGCCACCAGCGGCTGATCGGTCTCGACGCGCGGCACGAAGTCGCCGAAGACCTGCAGCGTGCGCGACCGCGCCAGCTGCCACAGGCCGACCGTCGTCGCCACGACCAGCACCAGTCCGCCCAGCGTCCACCGCTTCCAACCCATGCCGCACCCTCCCGACGTCATCGGGCATCGATGCTGCGCGGCCGGGGGCGATGCCGCAATGTCGCGGCCCGGGCAACGCGCGGGCAATGGGCCGCGGGCGCGTTATCGTTGCGTCGTGAACTATCTCGCCCACGTCTATCTCGCGCGCCACGACGACGAGGCCATGCTTGGGGCCTTGCTGGGCGATTTCGTGGGCACGGCGGACCTGCACCGCTACAGCGCGACGATGCAGGACGAGATCCTGCTGCATCGGAAGATCGACAGCTACACCGACCGGCATCCGGCCGTGGTCGCGGCACGGGCGATGTTCCCGGACGGCCGGCGCCGATATGCCGGCATCGCGCTCGACGTGTATTTCGACCACCTGCTGGCGCGTGCCTGGCCGGCCTACAGCGAGGTCGCGCTGGACGCATTCGCGCAGCGCTTCTATGCGACCCTGCGCGCCCACCATGCCCTGCTGCCCGAGCGGCTGAGGCAGATCGCGCCGCACATGGTCGGGCACGACTGGTTCGGCGCGTATCGCGACCGCGACAGCGTCGACCGCGCCGTTCGCCGAATCGCCACGCGCCTGAGCCGCAATGGCGACGCGCTGGTCGATTGCCTGGCGCTGCTGCGCCGCCACGAAGCCGCGATCGACGCGCGTTTCGCGGCCTTCTTTCCCGATCTGCAGGACTACGTCGCCACGCGGCGCAAGGGCGCCTGAGTCGGGTCGCCCGCGGCCCGGTACCGTCCGCGCCGCCGCGCCAGGCGAAACAGCACGACGACGACCGCCGCGACGAGCAGCATCGTCGAGATCGCGTTTTCCGGACCGAAGGCGCCGCCGGTCAGCCAGTCCGGGCCCTGCGCCACGCTCGCGAGCGGCGCGGCCTCGCGCCAGTCGTCGAGGCCGGACAGCGGCAATCCGGTGAGCAGGATCGCGTAGTTCCACGCCGCGTGATGCGCGGCCACGACCCAGAGGTTGCGGCTGTGCACGAACAGCAGCGTCCACAACGCGCCGAGCAGCACGACCGATGCCACCGTGGTCGCCTGCGCCAGCGCATCGACCTCGCCCTCGACGTTGGCGATGTGCATCAGCGCGAACACCAGCGCCTGCAGCCACAACGCCGGCAAGCTGCCGCAGGCGTTCTCGAGGATGCGAAAGAGCAGGCCGCGGTAGACGATTTCCTCCATCAGCGCGGCAACCACGATCACGCCGGCGGCACCGGCCAGCGCGCCGCCGAAGCCGCGATACTCGGTGGCGGCATAGACCCCGGACGCATACAGCGGCAACACGCCGATCGCCACCATCGCGACGCCGGCGACGAGGGCCAGCGCGGTCATGCGCGGCGCCGGGCGCAACTCGTCCGGTACGCGCCGTTCGATCCAGCGTACGTACACCCAATAGGCGAACAGAGCGCACAACACGATGCCGCTGCGCCGGATCAGGCCGGTCGCGGCGGCATCCAGGCCGAGTCCGGACTGGATCCAGGGCAACAGGCCAAGCCGGAACAGCTGCACGAGACCGACCAGCAAGGCGAAGGCCGCCAACATGTGCAGCAAGGCGCGGAGCAGGCGTCGAATCAGGGTCATGTGCTTGTCCTGGTCAGGGCAGACGGCCCGCGCACGGTCGTGGGGCGTTCGATGTCTTACCACGGCCGCCCTGCGTCGGGGCCGATCTGCCGGCCGCGACACGATTCGTTCGGACGCCGCCGCAGCGCGATGGCAGAATGTCCGCGCCGTCCCCGTCCTGGAGTGCCATGCCGTCGCGATTCCGCCGTGTTGTCGTCGCGACCGCGCGCCTGCTCCTGCTGGCGGCGCTGGCCGCATCCGGCGGTGCGTCCGCGGCCTTGTCCGACGACAAGCGCCATCCGCTCGAACTGCAGGCGCTGACCGAACCGAACTTCGTGCTGGAAAGCGTGCGGCCGCTGATCGCCGAAGCCAGCGCCAGCGGCGCCTCGCAGGAACTGGCGAAACTGGAGCTGGCGCGTGCGAATGCCTGTCGCGTGATCGCCGACTGGTTGTGCCAGCGCGACGCGTCCGCGGCCGCGAGCGCCGCCGCGCGTGCCGCCGGGGCCCATCATCTGGTCGTGCGCGGGCTGATCGCGGAAGCGCGCGCGCGCATCGCGATGCAGGATTTCGGCCAGGGCGAACGCCGGCTCGGCGAGGCCGAGGCCGTGCTCGCCGCCCATCCCGACGGCGGCCTGCTGGCCGACGTCATGCTCGCCTACTCCTCGCTGGCGCTGCAGCTCGGCCGGCATTCGCTGATGCGCGACTACGCCCGCCGCGGCCTCGATGCGCTCGGCGGCCTGGACGCTGCCGTGGTGCGTTCGCGCCT